>JAZKZE010000082.1:0-28041 GCA_045612485.1 Victivallales bacterium
GCGCCTGCGTTCATTCGGGCAAAAAACGCCCTCATTCACTCGCGGCTTAGTGCTCGCTGCTGGCTCATACGCTCACAATTCCTTGTGAGCGTCCGCAAGGCGATTGCCCTGCGGTTCATTCGCACATCCACTGCGCGCTCGGCGGCAACCGCCTCGCCTGGCAACCGGACATTTCTCTTTTTTCCATGATTTTATGGGACAGCTGTGATATTTTTTTATCCTTTTTATCTATTGCCGTCTTATATTCTTGCATTTTCATAAAAAAACTGTATATTTATAGACCTTTTTTATTAAATAACTAAAATCAGAAAGATATGGAAAATGTCCGGAAAAAAATTACACTTCGGCAGATATGATTATGCAAGTTTTGCCGCCTTCACTATGTATTCAGTCTGTTCTCTTGCCATTCCCCTTATGATCGTAAGTATGGGGAAAGATCTTCATTTCCCGCTGGATCAGGGGGGAATGGGATATGGCGGATTACTGCATATCGTCCGCAGTTTCTTTATGCTTCTTGCATTGCTGATCTGTGGTTTCGTTGCCGCAAAAATGGGGAAAAGGATCCTTTCCGGTTCAAGTCTTCTGCTTTTCGGACTGGGGATGCTGGGGTGTGCGTTTACCACACAATACTGGATGCTTATGCCCTGTCTTATTCTTGCCGGGATCGGAGAGGGAACGTGTGAAGGGATCCTTACCCCGGTGGTTCAGGATCTGCATCCGGAAGAACCGGAACGGTATGTAAATATCAGTCACGCCTTCTGGTCGGTGGGAATTTTTCTTGCCGTACTGCTTGCCGGAGGTTTGATCGCTCTCGGCGTACACTGGCGGCAGGTGATGGCTGTGATCGGTATCCTTACCTTTTTTGCTTCACTGCTCTTTCTCTGGAAGGAAAATCCCCGGAAACGGTATCCGGAAGTTGTTGAGGCTGTGGATTATAAAGAATTGTGGGAAAGAAGCAAAGAAATTTTCAAACAGAAACGTTTCTGGATCTGCTCTGCTGCCATGTTCTTCGGTGCCGGGGCGGAATTCGGACTTACTTTCTGGTCGGCGGCATTTATTGAACTCACCTTTAAAACCAGCGTTTTTGTTGCCGGACTGGGGACTGCCTGTATTGCTGTGGGGATGTTTATCGGAAGAACCACTTTCGGTTATATCGCCAAACCCCGTAATCTGCGTTATATCCTTATGGCAGCCTCCCTTTCCACCATTCCTCTTACCCTCATTCTTGCTTTTCTTGCTCCTGGAGTTCTGCCGCAGAGTGTTCTTTTCATTGTCTTATTTGCTACGCTTTTCCTCTGCGGTATCGGGATCGCCCCCTACTGGCCCACCACACAGGTGTACGGAGTAAGCAATCTTCCCAAGTGTGATTCCACACTTCTTTATGTATATTATTCTGCTCTGGGAATCCCCGGATGCGGATTTTTTACCTGGCTTATGGGATTTGCCGGAGATCATTTCGGACTGCGGGGAACCATTCTTGTTGTGCCTGTCTGTCTGCTTATTTTTGCCGGTATTACCTATTATGAATGTTGGATCAGAGCAGGCCGGGAGAAAAAACAGAAGAAAACTGATACGGCAGATAGAATGTTATAAAAAAACGGACTTGACCATTCCGGCAAGTCCGTTTTTCTGTATACTGACCATTTGAGTACAGTGTTACTTTCCGGTTGTTTTGAACTCCATTCTGGAAAGACGTTTCAGGTTCTGTACGGTAAAGAGAATGGTCATCGTACCAAGCACCCATGCCATGGCAATGGCACTGCCGAAACGCAAATTGGTATAGGCTTCTTTAAAGATATGCAGTTCGGCTACTTCCGTATTGGCACGTCCGAAGGTCATAATAAGGATCATTCCCCCGGACTGGGAGGCGGAGATGAATGCGCCCACAAAGTTGATGATGATCAATGCTTTCAGCGTGGGGAGCGTTACATGCCAGATCTTCTGGAAGAAGTTTGCCCCGTCGATTTCAGCGGCTTCATAAGTATCATCCGGAACTCCCTTGAGTGCGGCAAGATAGATCAGACACCCGGGGCCGGCATGAGCCCAGATCGTGGGGATCACGCAGGCAAACATTGCCCATTTTGCATCTTCCAGCCAGGCGATGGGTTCAAAGAGGATCCCCACAAGTCCCAGAATGTTGGCGATCACCTGATTGAGAATACCTGAAGAGCCGCTCTGATAGAACAATCTCCACATGAAGATCACAACCAGTCCGCTCATAACTGCCGGCAGATAAAATACGGTACGGTAGAAGATCTTTCCGCAGGAAACCTCCTGAAGAAGAATGGCAAGAACAATGGGGGCAAGGAAGCCCAATGTAAGCAGATAGGACATATACCGGAATGTGTTCCAGATCGCCGCCCACCATTCATCACTGAAAAGAACACCGGCAAGGTTGGAAAGCCCGACCCATTCGCTGTTGCCTACCACCCTGTATTCCTGGAACAGAATCTGGGAACCGGAGTACATGGGGTAATAGACCCAGAGAAGAATACTTGCCAATGCAGGGATCATAATGAGATAACCCAGCCAGTTTTTCTTGAACTCCCATCCCTTTTTCTTTCCTGAATAGGTGTCTTTCGGAGAAAATACCTGCCAGATATTGTAAAGAACGAAACAGAAAAGTGCAAGGATACACACGGCAACAATGGAGGTTACTGTAAGCTGTTTTTTGCGAACATCCGGAGGAATGTTTCCAATCATACGGAAGTTGGTGCGGTCTTCTGCCGCCTTCAGAAGTTTCTGGAGGATCTCAAGTCTTTTTTCCCGGATTTCCGGAGCATCCCCCAGAGGAAGTTTCCCTTCACGGGCAAGCTGACGGGCTTCATCCAGAGGTTTGGTCATGTAGAGATAAACCAGCTGGCAGTTTCTTCCGTAAGGTTCGGGCTTTCCATAATAAACAGAGTCTTTGTAGGCCTGTTCCCAACCTTTCGGGAAGAATTTCAGATATTCTTCATAACCGTATTTCCGCAGATATTCCGGACTGATCTGACGGCCCAGCCCCTGCTGGACCATGGCATCGGTATAAAGTTTTTTGGCTTCGTCAGAGTTATAGAAACTGATATATTTCCATGCCGCATCCCGGATCTCTTCTGCGGAAACAAGTTCCCCGTCAGAGTTTTTTCTGGGGGCAATGCCGGAAAAGATTCCTTCCACGGAAGCATTTACTTCTGTGGCATGGGTTCCCGCAGGTCCCACCGGGAAGGTTGTGATCCCTACCAGTGCCGGGTCAACATCCCCGCCCATGGATTCTGTACGCAGATAGTTGGAGTACATTCCTACTTTCCCCGCCTGAAGTGCCAGAGTCACACTGCGTTTATCCGCATTGGCAGTGGTGTAACCATGCTGAACAACTCCATCTGCATCCACCCAGCGTTCTGTAATAAGTTTCAGATAAAAATCCAATGCCACAGCGGCTTCTTTGCTGCCGAATGCGGCACGCCATTTGCCGTCTTTATCCTGAACTACCGCTTCGCCGCCTGCTCCCCAGAGATAAGGGAGAAAGTCCCATGCACCCTGATCACCGGCATAAACGTTCATTCCGTAACGGTCACGGGCAGGGTCGGCAAGAATACGGGCATAATTCAGAAACTCCTCCCAGGTTTTCGGCGGTTTTTCCGGATCAAGTCCCACATCCTGGAAAAGATCCTTTCTCCAGAAAAGGGCTCTGGTGGAGACATAATGATTCAAGCCCCAGATATGCAGACCTTTTTTGAATTTGCCCATGCCGGGACCTTCCCGGTAGAGAACGGGACGAACTGCGGGCGGAAGTGTAGCAAGATATTTTTCAATGGAACCATATTTTGCCTTTACATAATCATCCAGAGGATACATGAAGTTCTGCTGGATATAGGTATCGGACATACGGAAGTTCAGAGGAAGGATATCGGGGGCGGCTCCTCCTGCAATGGCAAGCATGAGTTTGGATTCCCAGCCGATATTGGCAATGGAGATACCGCTGAATTTGGTAAGTTCGATCTCAGGGTATCTGCGGAGAAATTCATTCTGTAAAATAATGGCTACTTTTGTTGCCGGAGTCGTATTTTTCGGGTCGGGCATACTTGTGATACGAAGCGGAATCTTTTTCAGCTTCTTTTTTGCTGTATCTACAGTCCTCTTCTTATCCTTTTCCGCCCCTTCTGTTGCTGCCGGCAACAGGGAGGTGAAACACAATACAGTTAAAAGCAGCACGAATGTAAAACGATTTCTCCGTTCTTTTATCATAGTTGATCCTTCTCTTTAGTTATTGAGAAACAATAATTTCGGATATATTACAAATAATTAATATTATTATAACACACTCCCGGCGTATTTCAAGGGCTTTTCTGAAAATAACCCTTTAAAAGATCAAACAGAGGGATCCCGGACAGGTTTGTACGGTTTTCAAAGCTCCCACTTCCATTTTTTCTGCATCATAGGGGAAAAACACCGTCTGATGGGTAAATTCATGGCATACACCGATCATTTTACCTCCGGGAAGAAAATTCATGTCCCGGGGACTGGAGCCGCAGGAGGGAATGATCTCCCGCAAAACAGGTGTATGATCTTCTTTTACCTCAAAACAGGCAAAGGATTCATGGCCTCTGTTGGTGGCTACAAGCAGTTTTTCATCCGGGGAAAAACGGATGGCAGATGCTTTACTGAACCGTTTGAAGTCAGAAGGAATGGTACTTATATTGGCTGTACGCACAAGCGTACCGTCTTTATAGATCAGGGTGGAAAGGGTATTGCCCAGTTCATTGAGAAGATAGGCATGGATGCCGTCTTTGGCAAAAACAAGATGTCTGGGGCCTTCTCCGGGAGTTTCTTTATACTCAAAGGAAGGAGTGCTGTCAATACCTTTGCCGGGAGTATAGGAATAGAGAAAAACACTGTCTGTGCCAAGGTCCACCACGCAGAGATACTTTCCATCGGGTGTAAATACTGTGCAATGGGCGTGAGCGTGTTCCTGTCTCGGTTTGGCTGGCCCAAGTATCCCTTTGTCTTCAATGACTCTTCCTTCCCCTTCAAAAATGCTGTCTTTCAACTTGAATTCTGTGCATGTGCCTGTCACATAGTTCGCACAATAAAGAAACTCGTCATCCGGGGAGGTGGTAAGATGGCAGGATGAGATCCCTTTTGTAGCGGCTTTTGCCAGAAATCTCAAAACTTTTCCCTCTTCCTCCACGGCAAAGACTGCGGCATAACCGTTTCTGTCTTTTTCCGCTCCCACCACATAGAAAAATCTTCTGTCACGGGAAAATGCCATATAGGAAGGTCTTTCCATGGGAATAAAGGAGACCATTACAGGAAAATCGTCTGCCTCCATATTTTCAGAAGAGAAGATCTGGATACCGCCGCCCTCTTCCAGGATCGCGTTTGCTGCACAGTAGAAATATTTTTCCATAATCAAAATCTCCTTATCAGTAAATGGATGCGGGGAAATAATACCGGGAAGCATTTTCTTTCAGTACGATACGGGAGGGAATGATGATCTCTTTCTTTCCTTCCTGAGTCTTACCGCCGTTCCGCAAGCCTGTGAGTGCCGCCTCAATACCGGTGGAGATCATTGCCGGAGAATAGGTAACTGTAGCTTTAACAAGAGGATCATTATCCATGATCATTTTTACCGTACCTTTTGCTCCGCCTCCGCCCACAAAGAACTTCACATCTCTTCTCTTTGATTCTTTATAGGCTTTCAATGCTCCGGTAAGTACATCGTCATCCCCCGCCCAGACAGCATCGATCTGCGGATGTTTCTGCAAATAGTTTTCCATAAGGAGCAAACCTTTTTCCGTATTCCAGTGGGCAGGCTGGGAATCCATGATCTTTATACCGGGGAATTTTTCAGCAATGACCTTTTTGAAAGTTCCGGCTCTGTCTGTATTGATGGGACACTGCGTCCCTTCCATGACAACGATCTTTCCTTTGCCGTTCAGAAGTTTGCCTACAGCTTCCGCAGCAGCCGCTCCGAAACTTTTATTATCACCATTGACAAATACATCCTGGATATTTTTATCCAGAGGATTGGAGACGATGACCAGATATACCCCCTGTTTTTTGGCTCTTTCACATACTGCCGTAAGGGGACCGGGTTCCTGACTCATCACCACAAGAGCTTTCACATTCCGGGCAAGCATATTTTCGATCCGGTCAACCTGATCGGCGGAATTTTCCCCGGAGGCAATAAGGATCTCTATATCTTTATTTTTTTCTTCCAATTCTTTTTTACTTTTTTCCGCGTTCCAGACTACTCCGCCAGCCCAGCCGTGGGTCGCCGCAGGGATACATACACCTATTTTCATCTTTTTGCTGTTGGCATCGGAACAGGAGGAAAGAAACAGTGTGCCGGATATAAAGAGCAGACCGGCAATAAAGGAAAAGATTGTCTTCATTTTACAGTTCCCCGTGTGGATAAAAAAAATCCGGCAGAACGTTCTGCCGGAAAAAGGTTTTTACTTGATAAGCAGACTCATGATCGCCTTTTGTACATGCAGACGGTTTTCCGCCTGATCGAATACGATGGAGGCGGGTGAATCCATCACATCATCTGTGATCTCGTCGCCTCTGTGTGCAGGCAGACAATGCAGTACCTTCACATCCTTCTTGCCCATTTTCAGGGTATCCATGTTGAGCTGGTAGGGCTTGAGGATCCGCATACGCTCGGCAGATTCCTTTTCAAAACCCATGCTTACCCATACATCGGTATAAACAAAGTCGGCACCGTCCATGGCTTCTTTGAGAGAAGTTGTCCAGGAGGCGGAACCGGGACCGATTTCCAGATCCATGAGATCTTTTCTGGGGGCATATTCTTCCGGGGAGGCAATGGTCATGGTGACGCCGGAAAGTTTGCTTGCCAGCATAAGGGAGTTTGCCATATTGCTTGCGCCGTCACCGATATATGCCATTTTCACTTTGGAAAGGTCACCGGCATATTCATACATGGTGAAAATATCTGTCAAAGCCTGGCAGGGATGGTAATCATCGGTCAGGGCGTTGATGACCGGGATCTTGGCATTGGCGGCAAGACCTTCCACATCACTCTGTTTGAAGGTACGGATGACGATAGCGGAAAGGTAGCGTTCCAGTACATGGGCTGTATCCGGAATACTTTCGCCTCTGCCCATCTGGGTCATGCCCTGATCCAGGATCACTGCATGACCGCCCAGTTCCGTTATACCCACTTCAAAAGATACTCTTGTACGGGTGGAGGATTTTGCGAAGATGACGCCCACGCTTTTCCCTTCCAGGGGACGGGGCTGATTGGCTTTGCCTCTTCCTTTTTTCAGACTTGCGGAAAGATCAAAGATGGTGGAAATATCCTCAGTATTGAGGTCCAGACAGGAAAGCAGATCTTTGTTCATTTTTTTACTTTCTTTTTTGTATGTTATCTGTTTATTTGTTTTTTGCGGCGTCTTCGGCAAAGACCTCTTCAATAAGTTCTATTGCTCTTTCGCAATCTGCCATACTTACATTGAGAGGCGGTACAAGCCGCAGTACATTTTCCCCGGCAGACAAAGCAAGCATCCCTTTTTCCCGCAAGGCGGCGCAATAAGGTGTGGCGGGACCGGTAAGGACAGCTCCAACCATCAATCCTTTACCTCTTACGGATTGGATCTGCGGGTATTTTTCTTTCATGGTATTGAGTTTATCCATAAGGAATTTGGAAGTAACTTTCACATTTTCCAGAATATTCTCTCTGTCGTATGTATCAATGACCGCACAGGCGGCGGCACAGGCAAGAGCAGTACCGCCAAAGGTGCTGGCATGAGTTCCCGGAGTAAGAATATGGGAATATTTCTGTGATGCAAGGACAGCACCGATGGGGAATCCATTGCCCAGAGCTTTTGCCATGGAGAGGGCATCAGGCATTACACCATAGTTCTGCCATGCAAAGAATGTTCCGGTTCTTCCCATACCGCACTGGACTTCATCAAAGAGAAGGAGCATATCATTTTCGTTGCAAAGTTCACGTACTTTTCTGATGAATTCCGGATCTGCGGGAATGATCCCGCCTTCGCCCTGTACCGGCTCCATAAGGACAGCGGCAGTTTTGTCGCTGACAAGAGCTTTTACAGATTCAAAATCATTGAAAGTGGCAAATTTGAATCCGGGCATATCAGGAGCAAATCCTTTTCTGTATTTGCTTCTGCCGGTAGCGGCGAGAGTGGCAAGGGTTCGCCCGTGGAAGGAATCATTCATGGCAATGATTTCAAATCTGCCTTTTTCAGAACCCGCTTTACGGGCAAGTTTGATCAAACCTTCATTTGCTTCTGCACCGCTGTTGCAGAAAAAGCATGTGCCGTCAAAGCCGTGTTCAATAAGTTTCTGTGCAAGACGGGGTTGTACTTCATTCATGTATAGATTGGATACATGAACCAGTTTTTCCGCCTGTTCCCTGATGGCGGCTGTTACGGCAGGATGACAATGCCCCAGACTGCATACGGCGATCCCTGCGGCAAAATCCAGATAGTCATTGCCTGCGGAATCATACACATGGGATCCCTGTCCCCTGACAAAGACGATATCCGCTTTGGGATAGGTCTGCATTACATACCTGTCATAAAGACTGCTTGTTTTTTCATAAACGGGATCACTCATAATCCACTCCTGTAAGATGATTATTTTTTTATGGTGCAAAATAATTGCCCCAGTTTCTATATTCTTTAATATATTAAAGAAAAAGGTAATATATCATAAGAAAGTGGAAATGCAAATAAAATAACTTAAAAAGAGTGAAAAAGATCCTGAAGATAAAAAAAATGAAAAAAATTATTTTCAGGGGATGAAATTTTTAAAAATGATAGTATTATATGTTACCTTTCTTTCCCGCCGGATGTTCCACCCTTCCGCAGGAAGGAATGACGGGAATATTTCTGCTGAAAAAGGCGCAACATAAGGATAAACACAATATTATGAAATTACGTCATCTGAACATAGAGGAAAAAAGTGATCCGGGCAGTATCCAGCAGGAACCGCCGCTGGGGGAAGCCGCAGCATTGTGTATTATTACCGTCCTGCTGATCCTTTTCGGACTTGTCATGCTTTATTCCACCTCCTTCGGAATTGCCAGGACAGCTTACGGGCTTGCCGGTTCATCCCTTTTTGTCAAGCAGCTTCAGTGGACAGTTGTGGGACTCGGCGGAATGTGTGCCGTGGTTTTTCTTGGGTACCGCAGGCTTTGTTCCTGGAGTACGCTTCTTATGATCGCTGTTGCCCTGATGTTGTGTCTTGCGCTGTGTTTTCCTGCGGTAAAAGGCGCAAGAAGATGGATCCAGATCCCCGGAATAGGCAATATCCAGCCCTCGGAATTTGCAAAAGTCGTTATCTCTCTCTTTCTTGCAAAATTCTGCTCCGAAAAAATAAAACTGATTGAGAAAAAGCCCTGGAAAAGCCTGTTTATTGCCGGATTGGCAACAGGCAGTGTGATCCTTCTGGTCTTTGCCGGTAAAGATCTGGGTACCAGCGCACTTCTGGTCGTGATCTTTTTTTCCGTACTCTATGCTGCCGGACTGCGTCTTATCTGTATTCTGCCCTGGGTGGTGGCTGCCCCTGTTGCCGGATTTTTCCTTATCAAACATTTCAGTCCTTTCCGCTGGGCGCGTCTGATCTCGTTTACGGATCCGGAGATGTATGCGGATAAAATCGGTTATCAGTTGTGGCATTCGATCCTGGCACTCGGTTCCGGTAACTGGACCGGAAGAGGGTTTACCGAAAGCCGTTTCAAATTCCGTTATCTTCCGGAAGCCCATACCGACTTTATCCTTTCCATCGTAGGGGAGGAACTTGGTTTTATTTCTCTGTGCTGCATGATCCTTGTGTACATCGTATACATATTCCTGGTAATCCGTATCAGCGTGAAAGCCAGAACAAGACAGGGGACGCTTATTGCCTATGCCGTCGGTACATTTATTGCTGTGCAGGCGATCATCAATATTGGTGTGATCTCCGGGGCATTTCCCACAAAGGGGATGCCGGCACCTTTTATCAGTTACGGCGGGAGCAGTCTGGTGACCTGTCTTGCCGCCACAGGACTTGTGGTCAGTGTTGCGCTGGATGCGGCGTATCCGGAATATCAGAGGATATTATGGGAGAATATCTGTAATTTCCTCCATGCAAAATTTCCCTTTCTTTTCCGTAAAAAAGAAGCAGGAAAAATGGAAAATGAATAAAACATCATCTATTATACAGTTACCGTAATAAAATACAGGAAGGAAAGTATGAAGTTGACAAATCTTGCCATAAGCTGCGGCGGTACGGGCGGTCATTTTTACCCCGGACTTGCCATTGCCAGAGAGTTCAAAGCTGCCGGCGGCAATCCCCTGCTCCTTGTAGGAGGGAAAAATGCTCCGGAACAGTGTAAAATGGCTGATTCTTACGGAATAGCCAATGTCCATCTGGCGGCAGCTCCGCCTTCCGTAAGACCGGCGGGGATGTTGCGTTTTCTTTTTTCCTTTCTTTCCGGAAAATCCGCTGCGGTGAAAGCAATGCAGACTCATAAGACCCAGGCACTTCTCTGTATGGGATCTTTTGCCTCACTTCCGCCGGCATTCGCTGCAAAGAAATTGTCTGTCCCCATCTTTCTGCATGATGGAAATGCCCGTCTGGGAAAAGCAAATAAATTTCTTTCCCGTTATGCGAAAGTATTGGCATTATCCTTTCCGTCTCCGGATGCGGCAAAATGTCACTGTCCTGCCGTCTTTACCGGGATGCCTTTGAGACCGGAACTCAAAAACGGCAAATCAACAAAGGAAGAAGCCATACAGTATCTCAACACAAATTTCCACACCTCCTTTTCTGCTGAAAAACCTGTTCTTCTTGCCTTTGGCGGTTCCCTGGGAGCTGCTTCTTTGAATATGGCACTTATATCTTCTCTGACTGCCATTCCCGATGCGGAAAAATTACAGATCATCCATCTTTCCGGAAAAGGAAAACTGGAAGAACTCAAAGAAAAATATGCGGCTTTTTCCGGAGAAAAACTTCTTCTGGAATCTTCCGGGGATATGCATATATTCTATTCTGCGGCAGATCTTGTCATTTGCCGTGCCGGAGGTTCCACTATAGCGGAAAGTGCCGTTTTCGGCAAATATACCATTCTTGTTCCTTATCCTTTTGCCGCAGAAGATCACCAGTTTGACAATGCTTCCTTCCTTGCGGAAAGCGGGGGAGCTTCCATCATAAGAGATAATGAATCTTTAAGCAGAAATCTGGAATCCAATATCCGTTCCTTTCTTTCCGATCCGGCTCTTTTTGCGGAAAACGGGAAAAAAATTCTTGCCAAAGCCCGCCCGGAAGCGGCTGTGGATATTATCAATATGATGGAAAATATCCTTTCGGTAGCTTCCGCAAAGAAATAAAAAAGGGGGGAAGGAGTTTATTATGCACAGTTTCCGGTATGATGACCTTGCCTGTGTGAAAAAAGGGGATATTGTTACGCTGGAAAAAAGTGAAAACAATCATCTTTTCAAGATCCTGCGCGCTTCGGAAGGCGATGAGATCCGTCTGCTGGACGGTAAAGGAAAAAGAGCTTCTGCCAGAGTGGAAAAAGGCAGGACGCTGGTAATAACAGAGGTGCAGGATGTTCCGCCGCTTCCGGGGGCAAAACTGCATCTCTTCCTTGCGCCTCCCAGAAGGCAGAAAACGGATCAGATCCTTAAACAGTGTACGGAACTTGGCGTGGCAAGTATCACTCCTGTTGTTTGTGACAGATCCGTCTCCCTGCCGGAGAAAGATTCTGTAGAAGGACGGTGGAATGAACTTCTTTTTGAGGCATGCAAACAATCCGGCAATCCCTATCTGCCCCTTCTTTCTCCTCCCGTGCCTTTTGCCGCAGGTGTGAAAAAAAGTCTGGAGTTGTGTGATAAATCCTTTTATGGAAGTATTGCAGATGAAAAAGATGCTTCTTCCGGAGAAAACGGCAAAGAAGAAAATATTGCCTGGTTTGTAGGGCCGGAAGGAGGGTTTACTGCGGAAGAGGAAGAGTATATGCGCAATGCAGGCTTTCTGCCTCTTCACATGCAATGCTGGGTTCTGCGTGCGGAAACAGCCGCCATCTGCGGACTTGCCTTGCTGAGAGAAAGATTTTCCCGCAAATAATATATATTCTGCACAGCTGTCCCATAAAATCATGGAAAAAAGAGAACTGTTCGGTTGCCAGGCGAGGCGGTTGCCAACCAGCGCGCAGTGGATGTGCGAATGAACCGCAGGGCAATCGCCTTGCGGACGCTCACAAGGAATTGTGAGCGTATGAGCCAGCAGCGAGCACTAAGGTGCGAGAGAATGAGGGCGTTTTTTGCCCGAATGAACGCAGGCGCATATATATGGAAAAAGAAACTGCCGCATTACGAAAGAGTTTGACTGCACAAAAGAAAAAAGTGAGGGGGATAGGGAAAAAAGCAAAATGCGTTTGGGGCGCTCTCCTGAAGGTTGCCCAAAACAGGATAAAGAAGTATTTTTGAAAAAATCTGACAAAATCACTTTTTTAAAAGCAGATTTCTTTACGCACATAATTTTGTAAAAATATGCCATTTTTACAAAATTATGGGATAGCCGTGATATTTTCCCGTTATTTGATAAAAATTTGCGGATGAAAAGTAAGAGAATACGAAAAAAAGTACGGTTTTCGGAATTATCTGCTTGTAATTTTGCAAAATTGTAGTAATTTACTCAACAAATATATTTAATAGGCCGTTCCTCTTCAGAGAGGTTGCGGCAGGAATATCCGGAAAGAACAGATTTTTTCTGCGGAACTTTTGGAAATAACAATTACAGGAGAGTCTTATGACCAGACTTCGTTATCTTTCTGCAGCACTTGTGATCGGAGCAAGTGTCATTTTATCACTTTGCAGCTGTACAACAGAAGAAGAGTTGCGCGCCCAGCGGGTGGATCTTGCTGTCCGTCATTTTGACCGTGCCAAATACCGGGAGGTTCCGGAAACAGCATTGACCCTTGAGAGATGTCTTGAACTTGCTCTTGAACACAACCTTGACCTCAAGGCAAGCAAAATGGAAGAACAAATTGGCAACCGGCAGAAAGTTGCAGAACTTTTGCGTATGCTCCCTGAGATCAATTTCAACTACACCGGTACTTACAGAGACAGATTCGCCGCCTCCGGCAGTGCACAGATCGATGATGACGGCAGCTCCTACGGAGCCTCTACAAGTCAGAAAAAGAGCATCAATCATTTCAATCTGGATTTTGCGTTGAGTGTTATGGATTTCGGTCTGGCATTCTTCAACACCCAGCAGGCACAGGACCGGGCACTTATGCTCAAACAAAGGAATATCCGTCTTGCCCAGAATCTTGTACTTGATGTAACAAGAGTTTATTTCAATGTGGCAGTATTCCAGCGGGCAAAGATGATGTCTGAAGATTTGCTCAAACTCTGCAAGAACCGTACAGAACTTATCCGTACCCTTGCAGAAAAACGTGCCATTGATCCTTTCCGTGCCTTTGAAGAAACCAGAAAGTTCAATGACATGGAACGCCGTTTGCAATACTATACATTGCAGTACGAGAATGCCGCAGTTGAACTGAGATCCCTTCTGGGATATTATGCAACCAGTGAAATCAAAGTGGATGATTCCATTCTGGATAAGACTCCCGATATCAAACTGCCCCGTATGGAAGTCATGGAGCAGATCGCTCTTCTCAACCGTCCGGAAATGATGGAACGGGATATCCAGAGACACATCAATGTGGTGGAATGCCGCAAGATCATTCTTTCCATGTTCCCCACCGTGAGATTCTTCCTGGATTACAATGCAAGCAGCAACTCCTTCCTCTATAATCAGTCCTGGTGGGATCTGGGGATCAATTCCGCCATCAACCTTATGAAACTGCCCATGAAGATCGCACAGTTGACCGCCCAGGGCAAAACAGTGGATGCGGAAGATATAAAAGCATACGGACAGGCAATCACGATCATGGCCCAAGTCAGGATCTCCCATGCAGATATTCTGATCAACAAAGCAGCGTTTGAACAGGATGATAAAACTTACAGCAATTACAACGAAAGTTTGAATGCTGCAAAAAAAGCCCAGAGAAAAGCCTCCACACAGAAAACACAGCTGGAAGTGGATCACATGCAGCTGCAGGTGGTCAATGCCGCAGTATTGCGCATGATTTCTCTGAGCAGCTACTATCAGGCATATTTCCGGTTGATGAATGCGATGGGGCTTGACAATCTCAAGCAGGAAAATCTTGCATCAATGGAAAAAGAGTTGCTGAAACAGGAAGTGGCAGCCGAGGAAGAAATACGCAAAGCTGTCAGATGATACTGTGAAATGCAAGACCTGAATTTATACAGCGGTGGAAATCATATTCTGCTGCTGTTTTTTTTTAAGATCGTCTTTTTACGGAAGAAAATATGATTTTTGCAGTCCGGAAATTCAGTCCGGAAGAAAAAAACAGGAAAAGGGGACAGGATTTGATGATGAAAAAATTCTTTCTGTTTTGTACAGCAATATTTTTGCTGCTGGGCAATTCCTACGGGGAGGTCAAAATCAGCAGACTTATGCTGAAGAACGGTTCTGCGATCAGAACAAGTCAGGAAAGCTCTGCTGTAATGGAGTGCCTTCTGGAAAATCCTGATGCAGTCCCTCATACAGTGGAACTGCTGCTTCATCCTGCGGAAAAAGGATTTCAGGAGGAGAACATCAATTCCTGGCAGGTATTTCTTCCTGCAAAAAGTTCCATCTATTTCCGGGGAAACGGCAAGATCGGGAAAACAGAAAAATATGAGCTGGCTGTATTCTGCGATAAAGTCCGTCAGGGAAGAAATCCGGACAATGCAACAAGTATAAAGCTGCAAAGCGGAACAGAAAAAATGGTGGGAGTATGGAACGATTCCGGAAATGTCCCGGCGAGTTTTTCCAAACACCCGCTGTTCAAAGATAAAATGTTTTCCATTTCCTTTGGAAAAAACTCTTTTCCCCTTTCCGCAAGACAGGTTTCCGATCTTGCCATGCTTATTATCGTCCGTCCGGATTATGAAGATTATACTGCAAAAGATTTTTCCCTTGTTCTTGAATATGCTGCAAATGGAGGCCGTGTGATTTTTGTTGATCCGCAGGGCATATATAAAGCGGCGGAAACGCCTCTGGAGGTCATGCTTCCGGTAATCGTGCTGGGGGTAAAAAAAACAGGAAAAGGCGACTTTCTTTCCCGGATATGGAAGGATATAAAAATTGATGACTTTGCTGATGGAAAAGAAGCGGAACTTTTGCAGAGTATCCCGGGCAACCGTAACGGGATAAGTTTTACGGAATATGAAAAAATGCCCCTTTTCCGGGAGGGTACTTTCGGATCTGGCGTGGTCAGACTTCTGGCGTTTTCCCCGGAAGATGAAGCCTTCGGTGTCCACAGCAATCTTATCAGTGCAAAAGCTCTTTCCCTGCTTTGCGCTGTTCCTGCTGCACCATCTGTGGAAAGTTCCATGCACATTCCTCTGGATATGCTGACAGGTTTTTCCGTTCTTCCACTTTCAGTTGTCCGTAACATTGTATTTGCCTATTTTTTACTGTTGGCAGCAGTTCTGCTTGCCGCCCATTTTTTGAAAAAACAGATCACCGGCTGGCTTGTCTGCGGAGTGATCGCCATTGCTTTCGCCATAACGATCATGGTTGCGGCGGCGGGAAGAACGGGAAAAAAGCTCACAGATCTTTCCGCATCGGTAACGTTGACAAATGCTATGGAGCCCCAATCATCCCGAAGCAGCGTTTCCCGTTTTACATCAGCGGAAACGGCATGCAATATTACCGGGGAAAAGGGCAGTTCGTTTGCCATGCTGCCGCCACCGAAAAATGTTTTCGGAGCCTATTCCGGAAGATATTCCGGTCAGGGAAGCAATTCCTTTTACCGCATTGAGCCGATCAAAGCAACACAGGATATTCATGGAAATGGCGGCATACAAATGACCGTATTCCCGAAAAGTTCCAAGAGATATACTGTGGTAAATTCTCCTGCGGATCTTTTTGTATATCAGAAAAACATGCTTCTTCCGCAAATCAGTCTTGCAAAAAATGAAATGCAAATATCCCCGTGGAAACTGCCGCATGGGGAAAAGGCGGAAAGTATTTTTTATATTTTTCCGGGAAAAACCTGTGCCGGAACGATCTCATCAGAAGGGATATGCACACCGGAACTTACGGAAAATATGCTCTTATCCGACCCCATGTCAGAAGCATTGCAGAAAAGTACAGATCTTCTGGAAAGAAAAAATGCACCGCTTCTTGCAGCAGTCTTTCCCGAGGAAGAGAAAAACTTTTCCCAGGGGAAAAAGATCATGCTCTACCCTGTAAATATGAAAGTAAAAGACCAACATATATCCCTTCCCTCCGTTTTTGTAGGGCTGCACTCCGCCAATCACACCTCCAGAATGTTGTTTGAAGGCGGCAGAATACGGAAAGATTTCGCCATCATGGTGGAAAATCCGGTGGAGATCCTTTTTGCCCTGCCCGGTTTCTGCCGGGGGATGGTTCCGGAAGAGATCACTGTAAAAGTGGAATATACCGGAAAAGAGTATATCAACCTTGCCCCCGTCCTGAAACTTCCCGGAAAAAAGAATTTCATAAAAGGCAAAAAATCTGACGGGGAAAATACCTTTGTATTCAAAGGTGAAGCCCTTGAAAAAGTCCTTGATCCCCACCGGATCGCCGGTACTGTCGTTCTGGAAACAACACTCAATGATACGGGAATCACCCTGAATTCCACAGGAATACGGCAATTTACATGGAATCTGTACAGCCTTGATATTTCCGTGAAAGGAAAATTGCCGGAAAAGACCGCTGTACCTTTTGTGTATTGAAAAGATGGATGATGAAAAAATAATGAAGCATATACCTGGAGAAGAAAAATGATCAGAACAGAACTTCTTACAAAAAAATTCGGCAACGGCCGCGGGATCAGTGAAATGAATCTGGAAGTACCTGCCGGAGCCATCTACGGCTTTGTTGGTCATAACGGTGCGGGAAAAACCACAGCAATAAAGATCCTCTGCGGATTGATGCGGGCTGATTCCGGAAGAGCCTTTATCGGCGATCTGGAGGTAAAACCTTCCAATACAGCAAAAATCAAACGTATTGTGGGATATATGCCGGATATTACAGGGGTGTATGACCAGATGAGCGTATGGGAGTTTCTGGATTTTTACGGAGCAGCCTTCAAGATCCCGCCGAAACTCCGGAAAACCCGTATTGAAGAAGTCCTTGCCCTTGCCGGAGCATCCGAAATGATCGACTATCAAGTCGCCTCCCTTTCCAGAGGTATGCGGCAGAAAGTAGGATTGGCAAAAACTCTGATCCATGATCCCCAGGTACTGATCCTTGACGAACCCGCAGGGGGGCTTGACCCCAATGCCCGTATCGAAATGAGAAGAGCTATTGCCGGACTGAAAAAACTGGGCAAGACCATTCTGCTTTCCAGTCATATACTCCCGGAACTTGCCTCGATCTGCGATTGTGTGGGTATTCTCAATAAAGGACACCTTCTTGCACAGGGAACCGTCAAAGAGATCAGCAGTAAAATACAGGAAAATCTGTCCATCATGGTGGTAGTGGATTCCAACCCGGAAGAAGCACTCTCTCTGTTGCAGAGAGTCGAAGGGGTGGAAAATGCCGTTCTTGCAGATATTGACTGTATCCATTTCTCCTTTACCGCAGGCAGGGATTCCGCAGGCAGGGTATTGCAGATCCTGATGGATAACGGCGTCAGAGTCCGCTGGTTTGCGGAAAATGAAGTGGATCTGGAAAATGTATTTTTGAATATCACCGGAAATCCTGCCGCACAGAATGCAGATTAAAAGATTTACAGGAATGGAAAAATGAATATAAATCCCATATTTCAGAGAGAGTTCACCTTTCTGGCGAGAGCCTGGAAGACCAAGATCGTATGCGGAATATTTCTTGTTCTTCTTTCCGCAATGCTTCTTATGTTATGGCCGTCGGGAGGGGTACAGAGTATCGTTACAGAAAGCGCCCGTCAGATCTTTTCCATGTTTTTTTCAGTGGATCTTGCCCTCATCCTTCTCATGACCCCGGCATTTACAGCAGGAGCCATAACCTCCGAACGGGAAAGAGAAACATACAGCGCCCTTTTTTCCACACTGCTTTCCCCGCGGGAGATCCTCACGGGAAAACTTTTCGCCTCCATCCTCCTTATTCTCCTTTTAGTGACCCTTTCCCTGCCCATTGCCGCCATCTGCGCCCTTACCGGGGGGATCGATGCAGTATTTATGGGAAAGGTGGTTCTCCTGCTTTTTGCAACAGCGTTGTCCTATGCGGTTCTTTCCCTTGCGTGCAGTTCAGTAGTATCCAGAACCACGACGGCAGTACTTTTGAATTATATTCTGATTTTGTTTTTCACTGCCGGAAGTTTTCTCCCCTCAGTCCTTCTGACAAGGCTCCTTCCCGCCTTTGCGGATATATTCCAGCTGATCCGTTCCTGCAGTCCTTTCGATACGCTGTTCTTCCTTCTGTATCCGGACAGTTACAAACTTACATTGAATGTGGAAAATGATTTTCTCCCCTCCCCCTTCACGGTTTTTCTTGTTTTTTCCCTGATCCTTACAGTCATTTCTTTCATCATATTTTCCTTATTCGTCCGGAAAGCGGAACTGTTCAGAAAGAAAAAGAGCGGGGAAGTCTTTACAGAAACAAAAAAAGCCATCCGCAGAAAACTTACCTTCCCCTTCTACCTCATGGATCCGCTGAAACGGAAAAAGCCCATAGGAAGATTCTCCAATCCTGTTTTTGTAGCGGAAATGCGGAGCAAACTTTTCAGCAATCCCCGTTTTGTTCTCCGCAGTGTATGTGCCATTTTCATCATAAGCCTTATTCTTCTCACATTGACAGCCTTGCAGCTGAATGAAGAAATTCAGGCTTCCGCAGTAAGAACAGTGGCGATCATCTTCCAGATCGGTATTGTAGCATTGATCGCTCCAGGATTGAGCAGCGGACTTATTACAGAAGAGATCAACCGGGGAACCTTCAGTGCCCTGCGCATGACAGGGATCTCCCCACTGACCCTTATAGCGGGAAAATTGAAAGCTACATTCTTCTATGCCATGATCTTTATTGTCAGCAGTATCTTCATCCTGCTTGCCATGGCATATCTTGAACCGCAAACGTTATTCCCGGAAACGGGGATTCTTGATCCCGGCTTTTTCAGTGCCCTCACGGAAAAAATGGAAAGTGATCCCCAATGGTGGTCAAAATTCTTCGATACCTACCGCAGTCTGTTCCTATGGATCGTGATCCTGCTCCTTGCCACATTCACATTTCTTTCTGCAGGACTTTTTGCCTCTTCCATTGCGGCAAATACCTCTTCCGCCACGATCTTCTCCTATTCCTTCACTGGATTTCTCTGTATTGTGACACTTCTTCCCATCCCTCTTCAGGAAAAGTTCTCTCCGGCTCTTGCCACCTTCCTGCTCTCCCTCAATCCGGCGGCAGCAGCCATGCAGCTTACAGACGGCACATTTGCCCTTTATCCGGATCTGTGGCAGAAGTACATCATTACAGCAGTCATTCTTTCCCTGTGTCTTTCCGGCGGAACGATTGCAAGAGTATATTATCTTTTCCGCAGCGGGAAAGCATAAGAAAAAGTAAACAAGTTCAACTGGTAAGGAATACATTTTTATGATCATACGGAAAATAGCTTATCCCAGGGCAGCCCTCATCGGAAACCCTTCCGATGGTTACCACGGCAAGACCATTGCTTTTGTATTCCGCAACTTTCATGCGGAGATCATGCTGTATGAAACTCCGGAACTGGTGTTGACCCCCACCATACGGGATAATACAGTCTTTTCCTCTCTGGATGCCCTGACTTCCGATGTGGAACAGTATGGATATTACGGCGGGATCCGTATTATGAAAGCAGCAGTAAAAAAATTCAATGACTACTGCCGGGAAAACGATATCTCTCTTCCGCAGAAGAATTTTACCATGCGTTATATGAGCAATATCCCCAACCGTCTGGGGCTGGCAGGCTCGTCTGCTTTGATCACAGCGGCTATGCGGGCTATGTTTGCTTTCTACGGTCTGGAGATCCCCCCTGCCCGTCTTGCCTCCCTTGTTCTGGCATCTGAACGGGATGAACTGGGGATACCGGCAGGTTTGCAGGACAGAGTGGCACAGGCATACAATATCCCTGTCTATATGGATTTCAATAAAGAATATATGGATGAACATAAAGTGGGACGGTATGAAAAGATTGGAATACCTGACGATCTGAACTTTTACATTGCCTACCGTACAGACCTCGCGGAAGGTTCGGAAGTATTGCACAGCAGATTGCGGGATGATTACAATGCAGGTGTCCCGGAAGTATTGTCTGCAATGAAGGAGTGGACATTTCTCACGGAGGAGATGCGGAAAGCCCTTCAGGAGAAAAACCGGAAAAAGATCGCAGAACTCATAAACCGGAACTTCGATCTCCGCTGTCAGGTATGTGCTTCCTCCGTAAGTGAAAAGAACCGCCGTATGGTGGAACTTGCCCGTTCAGCAGGTGCTTCCGCCAAATTGACCGGCTCCGGAGGAGCTATTATCGGCTGTTATGATTCGGAAGAACAGTACAGATCTTTAAGTGAAATTCTCAGACAGCACCATATTGAGACCATTAAACCGGATATTGTAAAAAGCGGGGCGGAAGAATGATAAAAGGATCCACATCCACACAGATAAAAAAGGTCCATACTGCCGTGATCCCGGCTGCCGGTTTCGGGACAAGATTTCTGCCTGCCTCCAAAGCGATCCCCAAAGAAATGATCCCCCTTGTGGACAAACCGGTGATCCAGTATGTTGTAGAGGAAGCTGTGGAAGCGGGATTTGACCGCATAGCCATTATAATAAGCGAGGGGAAAGAACCAATAATCAAACATTTTTCCCCTGCGGCGGTACTGGAGGAAAGACTGGAGAAAACAGGCAGGAAAGAGTTGTACCGTGAGATAACACGCCTGAACACGATGGCAGAGATCACCTATATATATCAGAACGAACTCAAGGGACTCGGAGATGCGGTTCTGCGGGCAAAAGATTTTGCAGGCAATGAACCTTTTGCCGTGCTTCTGGGGGATACGGTTCTGCGTTCCACGGGGGAAAAAAGTGTCATCGGTCAGTTGAAAGAAGTATATGAAAAGACCTCTTCAAGTGTTGTAGCTGCGGAACACGTTCCTGTGGAAAAGATCAGTAAATACGGGATCATTGACGGTACGGCCGTCCCGGGAAATGAGAAAACAGTACAGATCCGTTCCATGGTGGAAAAACCGGATGCAGATAAAGCCCCTTCCGATCTTGCCGTTGCTTCCAGATACCTTTTTACAGCAGATATTTTTCAAGAACTGGAAAATACCCCTCCCGGAAAAGGCGGGGAAATACAACTGACCGATGCCATGTGTGCTTTATTGAAAAAACAGAAGATGTTTGCAAGGATCATAGACGGAAAAAGATATGATCTGGGCAATGCCTCCTCCTTTTTGAAAAGTACATTTGAAATTGCCTTTGCTGATGAAAGATTCAGGGATGAACTTAAAGGATTTCTACGGGAATATCTGAAAGAACCTGATGAAAAAATATAAGAAAACAGGAAGATGACACCATGAAAAAAAGAGCTTTGTTTATTTCTGCACTTTTCAGTTTCTCCATACTTTTTTCTTCTGCATATTCAGCAGAACAGAAAAGTGCCTGTAAAGAACTTTCCTATCCGTCCGTTACAGAACTCTGGGCAAAAGGTCCCGTCGGGGAAAAAGCCATTTCCCCGGAAGAGCCTTACAGCAAACTTACTCCGGAAATCTTGAAACAGCATGGTATTCTTTACAGAAACCTGAAAGATCCCTCTTTACGCATCCGTCATGCCCGGGAACTGAAAAAAAGTGTCAGTAAAGAAACCTTTATCCTTCTTGCCACTCTTCTGGAAAAGGAAAATGATCCTTTCTGCCGTTCCACCATCCTTTCGTCCCTTGCTTTTCTTGCGGAAAAAGGTTTTGGTGATCCCGTTTATGCAGAAAAGCTCTTTTCTGCCGGCAAAGATAAAAATACAGAAAGCAGAAAAAACGCTTTTCTCATTTATTTTCTTCTTGCAGAAAATCCCGATCCGGAGAAAGTCCTTGCACAAATGGACGGTAAAAATGATGAATATCTTATGAGAAAACTTTTCCCCTTCTTTGTACAGTATGCTGAAAAAATCCCTGCGGAAAGGATCAGAAAATACTGTGCAAGCAAAATTCCAGAACTGAAAGGAAGGGGATATGCTTTTACAATGATTTGCAGTAATAAAAATGCCTCTCTTGCCAAAGAAGGGAAAGTATTGCTTGCCAATATGGATAAACAGCCTGCCATCATCAAATATTATACTGCAAAGGCATTGGCATATCAGAAAAACCTCTCCCCGGAAGGGATGGCTTTTCTGCAAAAGGAAAGTCAGACAGACTTTCTTGCTGTCTACCTTACTGAAATGGAAAATCTTTCTTCCCTTACAGAAAAACAGGAGATATTCCTGAAAGGATTTCTGGATAAAAAATATCTTCCCGCCATCCGGCTGGGGGCGGTAAAGGCGTTGAAAAACGGCAGAAGCAGGATCTCCGGTGAAGCTCTTGCCGGCTTTTTGGAAGAAGAGGATGTTTCTTTGCGGAAAGCGGTATGTGATACTTTTACAAAGATCAAACCGGAAAGAAATGTACGGGAAAAAATAGCTGCCATCGGGAAAAAGTATTATCCCTCCCGGCTGGAAGCAGCAAAGATCTTTACAGAGATCAAGGATCCTTCTTACCACAGCCTTATGATCCTTTTTCTGGAAGAAGCAGGAAAAAAAGATGAACAGCCCACCAGGGAGATCGCTTTGCAGGAAACGGTCATAAAATATCTGGGAAAGGAAAAAGTACGCAAAAGCGTTTCCGCCATCTGCGGAAAGAGTACAAGCCATATTCCTTCTGTCAGGAAAGAAACCGCCCTTGCCCTGGGGGAACTTGCTTTACCGGAAACGTTTTCCACGCTGAAAAAATTGATCCGGGACAGAAATGAGAGTGTTGCCAATGGCGGTATTTCCGCTGTTCTTGCCATGGTGATGCGGAAGGCTCTTCCACTTCAGGAATTGAAAAAACATTTTGCAGAGGAAGTAAAATACCTTCTGAAGACGCGTCAACTGGAATTTGCCGCAGCCAGAGCTGTTGCGGTACGGACAGCGGCATTGCTGGATCTTACCGCAATTTGTAAAAACGATCTTCTCACATTGACGGAAAAAGAGTGTATAAGGGTTCCCCAATCCCCCAATTGTTATGACTCGGATGCGGTACGCATTTCCTGCCTCTTTGCCTTTTATGAAGCAGGTAAAAAAAGTAATGGAAAAACCATGATGGAACGTTTTGCCTCTTCACTTAAAAAACTTCTTGCGGAAGCAAATAAAAAAGATTCCTATGCTTCGGACAGCTGGAAAGAATATCTCAATCAGCTTGATACTCTGCGGCAGGGAAAGAGGATCCGGACAGGCAAAGTGGCTGTCAGATCCCCGGAGCTTACTATTGCCCCGTTGAAATGATTCTCTGAATATTACAATATTTTCCTTCTTCCTGAATCGTTTGCAGTGCAACTTTTCAGGAAGATTTTTCTGCTCCGGAATACAGAGATAAAAAAGGCGGTCCTTTGCAGAACCGCCTTCAGAATGACTTATGTGTCAGGAGGATGAATTACATCATGCCGCCCATGCCACCCATTCCGCCCATTCCGCCTTCAGGCATGGGAGCGGGTTTTTCCTTTTCAGGAATTTCGGTGACAACACATTCAGTTGTAAGCATAAGACCGGCGATGGAGGCGGCGTTCTGCAGAGCGGAACGGGTCACCTTCTTGGGGTCGATGATACCTTTTTTCAGCATATCGACATATTCACCGGTAGCAGCATTGAAGCCTTTTGCTCCGGAAGCAGCAAGCACTTCTTTCACAACAACGCTTCCTTCATAACCGCCGTTGGCGGCAATGGCACGCAGGGGTTCTTCCACAGCACGGCGGATGATGTCGATACCCACAACTTCATCGCCTTCAGCTTTCACATCGTCCAGAGCTTTTACAGCGCGGAGAAGAGCAACTCCCCCTCCGGGGACGATACCTTCTTCCACAGCAGCTCTTGTGGCATGCAGAGCATCTTCCACGCGGGCTTTCTTTTCTTTCATTTCAGTTTCAGTAGCAGCACCGATATTGATGACAGCTACCCCGCCTGCCAGCTTGGCAAGACGTTCCTGAAGTTTTTCACGATCGTAGTCAGAAGTGGTTTCTTCGATCTGTTTGCGGATCTGGTTCACTCTGGCGAGGATGGCGGACTGTTTGCCGGCACCTTCCACGATGGTGGTGTTTTCTTTTTCAACGGTGATGCGTTTGGCTTTACCCAGTTTGTCGATACCGACGGTATCCAGTTTGATACCCAGGTCTTCAGAGATGCAGGTACCGCCGGTAAGGATGGCGATATCTTCCAGCATGGCTTTGCGGCGGTCACCGAATCCGGGAGCCTTCACAGCGCAGACATTGAGGATGCCGCGCATTTTGTTGATGACCAATGTGGCAAGAGCTTCACCTTCGATGTCTTCAGCGATGATGAGCAGGGGTTTGCCGGTTTTGGCAACAGCCTGGAGGAGGGGGAGAAGATCGTTGAGAGAGCTGATCTTCTTTTCATTGATGAGAACATAAGCATCATCAAGAACGACATCCAGAGTTTCAGCGTTGGTCACGAAGTAGGGGGAGATGTAGCCCTTGTCGAACTGCATACCTTCCACAACATCCAGAGTGGTTTCAATGGTCTTGGATTCTTCAACGGTGATGGTACCGTCTTTACCCACTTTTTCCATGGCATCAGCAATGATCTTACCGATTTCAATATCCCCGTTGGCGGAGATGGTGGCTACCTGGGCGATCTGCTCTTCGGAATCCACTTTCTTGGAAAGTTTTGCAAGGTCGGCAACGATAGCTTCAACAGCTTTGTCGATACCGCGTTTGAGGCTCATGGGGTTGGCACCGGCAGTAACGTTCTTGAGGCCCTGTTTGAAGATGGCTTCGGTAAGAACGGTAGCAGTTGTGGTACCGTCACCGGCATTGTCGGAGGTCTTGCTCGCGACTTCCTTGACCATGGCTGCCCCCATGTTCTGGTAGGGGTTGGCAAGTTCCACTTCTTTGGCAACACTCACACCGTCTTTGGTGATGGTGGGGGAACCGAATTTTCTGTCGAGGACCACGTTGCGGCCTTTGGGCCCCAGTGTGGCTTTCACAGCGGCACTGAGCTGTTCCACACCGGCAAGAAGCTGGCGACGGGCTTCGTCACCGAACAAAAGTTGTTTTGCAGGCATTTTCTTTACTCCTTAAAATACTGTTTTATAGAAAACTGTTGGTTACTCTGCTTACTTGATCACAGCAAGAATATCGCTTGCGCTGAGGATCTTGTATTCTTTTCCGTCATATTTCACTTCGGTTCCTCCGTATTTGCTGGTAAGAACCACATCGCCGACTTTCACATCAAAGGGGATCTTTTTCCCGTTATCATCGGTCTTGCCGGTACCCAGAGCCACGACAACAGCTTCCAGGGGTTTTTCTTTGGCAGAATCGGGAATGACGATCCCGCCTCTGATCTGCTCGGCTTCTTCTTTCTGTTCCACAAGGATTCTGTCTCCCAGCGGCTGAATTTTTACTTTGCTCATGTTTTACTCCTGTTGATTGGTTATATTAGGGGTTCTTTATTTCTGAAAATGAAAAGTTCCGTCCGGATCTTTCCGGACGGTTTTTCTGTATTCCATTCTTATTTATCTTCCACGACTTCGGCATCGACGACATCGCCGTCTTTTGCCTGGCTCTGCTGTCCGGGAGCGGCACCGGGAGCCCCGGCAGCACCCTGCTGCTGATAAACTTCCTGACCGATCTTCATAAGAAGTTCTTCCAGCTTCTGCATACCATTTTTCATGCCTTCGGTATCGTCAGCTTCGATCTTCTTCTTGAGGTTGTCGATCTCTGCCTGAACGGGCTGTTTCAGACTTTCAGGAGCCTTGTCACCCAGATCTTTCAGCTGTTTTTCAGTCTGATAAACCATGGAATCGGCACGGTTTTTCACGTCGATCTTTTCTTTGGCGGCTTTGTCTTCCGCTTCATGCACTTTGGCATCGTCCACCATTTTCTTGATCTCATCTTCGGAAAGTCCGCCGCCGGCAGTGATGGTGATCTTCTGTTCCTTGCCGGTTCCCAGATCTTTTGCAGATACATTGAGGATACCGTTGGCATCAATATCGAATGTCACTTCGATCTGGGGCACGCCGCGGGGAGCGGGAACGATACCGTCAAGACGGAAGTTACCCAGAGATTTGTTGTCTCTTGCCATATTGCGTTCACCCTGTACGATATGGATATCCACAGAGGGCTGATTGTCAGCGGCTGTACTGAACACTTCCTTTTTCATGGTGGGAATAGTGGTATTGCGTTCGATCATTCTGGTGGTCACACCGCCCAGAGTTTCAATACCCAGGGAGAGGGGGGTAACGTCAAGAAGAACCACGTCATTGACTTCTCCGCCAAGCACACCGCCCTGAATTGCAGCACCGGCAGCAACAACTTCGTCAGGATTGACACCTTTGCTGGCTTCTTTACCGAAAATGCGTCCGGCAACTTCAGCGATACGGGGCATTCTTGTCATACCGCCCACCAGGATCACTTCTTTGATCTTGCTCTTGTCGATACCGGAGTCTGCGATACAGGCTTCACAGGGTTTCACAGAACGTTCGATAAGACCGTCGCAAAGCTGTTCAAGAGTGGCTCTGGTAAGAGTGGTCTGCAAGTGGAGAGGTCCGGAAGCATTCATGGTGATGAAGGGCAGATTGATCTCGGAAGAGGTGCTGGAGGAAAGTTCGATCTTTGCTTTTTCTCCGGCTTCTTTCAGTCTCTGCAGTGCCTGGGGATCGTTACGCAGATCCACGCCGTTTTCCTTCTTGAAGTTATCGGCAAGGTAATCCAGTACGGCACGGTCGAGGTCGTCACCGCCCAGGTGGGTATCGCCGTTGGTGGCTTTTACTTCAAACACACCGTCGCCGATCTCAAGGATGGAGATATCGAATGTTCCGCCCCCAAAGTCATATACTGCGATAACTTCGTCATTTTTCTTTTCAAGCCCGTAAGCAAGAGAAGCGGCGGTAGGTTCGTTGATGATACGTTTCACTTCCAGTCCGGCGATACGGCCGGCGTCTTTGGTAGCCTGACGCTGGGTATCGTTGAAGTAGGCAGGAACAGTGATGACTGCTTCTGTGACTTTCTCGCCCAGATATGCTTCAGCATCCGCTTTGAGTTTCTGCAGGATCATGGCGGAGATCTCCTGGGGGGAGTAGCTCTTGTCGCCGATCTTGATGTAAGCGTCACCGTTTTTGCCCTCCACGACTTCATAAGGGATACGGGAGAGTTCGTCTTTCATCTCGTTATATTTGCGCCCGATGAAGCGTATGATGGAGAAAATGGTGTTTTTGGGGTTGGTGACAGCCTGACGTTTGGCAGTCTGCCCGACAATACGTTCCCCGGTTTTGGTGAATGCCACTACGGAGGGAGTGGTGTTTGCCCCTTCAGCGTTGGGGATGATCTTGAAAGTGCCGCCATCCATTACAGCCATGCAGCTGTTGGTGGTGCCCAGGTCGATACCGATGATTTTTCCCATAATAAGATCCTTTCCTTTTGGTTGTTTTCTGTTCAATGACGCCTTACATTATAGCAAAGTGCGTGCCAACTTTTTTCTAATAAGTTACAACAATATAAAAATCATATAGATACATCAAATATCCGTTTTGATCCTTTTGCGCAGAAATCTGTTTTTTGTGATTTACAAGTGTGTCACTGTGCCATTGTGTCACACTGAAAAAGTCACACACTGTGCTGTGTCACACTTTTTCCTGCCATGTCACACTTGCAATATCATACCACAGCTATCCCATAATTTTGTAAAAATGGCATATTTTTACAAAATTATGTGCGTAAAGAAATCTGCTTTTAAAAAAGTGATTTTGTCAGATTTTTTCAAAAATACTTCTTTATCCTGTTTTTGGCAACCTTCAGGGGAGA
>JAZKZE010000083.1:0-8816 GCA_045612485.1 Victivallales bacterium
TTTATAAAATAAGGTATAATTCTCCCCTGTTATGACCTGTTATACCTCCAATATTCAGCTCAAACAATAAAAAAGGCTGTTGCTCACCTTTTTTGAGGTTTTGCAACAGCCCCATCAACATTTTTTCCGTAATCAAAAATATTTTTACCTTTTATACAAAGTATTTTTCTGCTTGCAGCATGTGGGGATCGAGATCGGAAAAGAGCCGGAACATCTCCCTGAAAAAATCTTTTCTTTTGTCAGAAAAACGATTGAGCGGATAGGCATCCAGTGCATTGGCAAAAAGTTCCGGATCCCACTTTGCAATGGCTTCCGATTGCAGATATTGAAATTCTGCAAGAGAGGCAACAAGTCCGTAAAATGGTGCCGGAATATATTGATCTGCCACCGGAATGATCTCTTTTCCCTGTATATCCATGGTATATTCCAGGGGAATATCATCAGCAAAGCCTTTTACGGCTCCGTAATTGGGTCTTGTGGCAACGATCCGCATTTTCTTTTCCCCGGAGAGGGCCTTGAAAACAGGAATGGTTATATCTGTAACACATTTACCGTATAATCCGCCTTCAGTATTCCAATCCACTGTTGCAGGATTATTCGCAGAGTATATAAACTCATCATAGCTTTTTCTGATATGTTTTTTCTCTCTTTCCTCCGCTGCAACAGGGTCAAAATCCTCTCCCAGACCGTAACGGCGGTATTGGTAGGAAAGTTCATCATCAGGAAAAAGACAGGCAGTTCCATCGCTTTCTGTGGAAAAAATTACTTTTCCATACCTTTTGAACATACGGGTGATCGTAAGCTGAGCGTGTTCCATGCCTTCCTGAAGGTATTTATTTTCATTGGGAAGAGGTAATATTTTCCAATTTTCCGTAATGTGCCCGGGAAAGACTTTTTCATACATATCCTCCCCATTGTATGTTCCGCGGAGTATAATGGACATGTGATTGACTCCGGCTGCAACAACATCCCATAATGGATCACATTCATTTCTCCCCAGTATTCTGGTGAGATCCCATCTGTGATTGGAAAATCCGCCGCAGATCCCCAATGCCTTTATTTTTGTATTGGTATTGACCAGGTGGGAATAAACTGCCACAGGATTGGGAAAAAGAAGCATCAGAGCGTCAGGGCAGTACTGTTCCATTTTTCTTGCGATGTTCAGGATCGTACGCCCCAGACGCAGGGAAAGAAATGCGCCATTTATGGAGAGATTATCTGTATAGATATAGCCGTATTTATTGGCGAGAAACATCGCCTGTGAATGGGTGGGCTGCCGTCTTGCCCCCATCGTAAGATACATGACATCCGTCCCCGGAAGGGAAGAATCCAGATCGTCGCTCCATACGACATTACAGTTTATATTCCTGTATTCGGGACAGGCGAGGATCAATTTTCCAACGGCTTCTGCACGGGATAATTCCCGGTCAATGAGGCAGATCTCCCCGTTTACGAAAAAAGCGGGTGCATTGGAAAAAATCCCTCTGATAATAGGGAGAAGACGCAGAGAACCTCCACCTAAAAAAGTTACTTTCATAATAATATTTTCCTTTATTTTCTGTTCAGTTTTACTTTATCCCTTGTAAGCACCACATAATCAATATAGAGTTTATTGGGGGATTTGGAACCTTTCACATAGGCAGGGCCTGTAAAACGGGCGGAAACATATACATGCCATTTGTTCCCCTCTTTGATCCCGTCGCTCAACTGCCAGACACCCACAAACGGGATTTGCAGAATCCAGCGGAACGCCCAGAAGAAAGATCCCGGCTGAATATCGGCTCTTCCTACATAGATCCAGTGATATTTTTCATCCTGGTAAACTTTTTTATTACTGTTGTCCAGACTTTGTTTGGAAGCAAAGTCATATACTCCGAAAGAGGAAGGTTTGTATTGCTCATATTGGGCGGCAAGAGCCGGAGGTGGAATGGCCGCACGTTTTGCCGGAGAGGACGGATCATCTTCATAGATCACCTGATTCGGCTTGTGGGAATATTCCCGGAAATGAGGCCAGCCGTAAACAAAAATACGGTCTTTGGGAATATGCCTGAATTCAGCAGGAGTTTCCACAATGATCTGGGAAAGTTCAAATTCCCGGATCATTTCTTCCAGTCTTTTAAATACTTTCTTTCTGTGCTTTTTAGAGACCAGTGTTTTGATCCGTTTTTCCGCTATCTTTTTATACAGTGTAAAAAGTTCTTTTCTTTCTTTTCCTTTCAAAAGCCCCTGTTTGCGCAGTGCCGCACCGAGAATGATCATTCCATCCTGTTCCACATGGGTTCTGTATATGGTTCCGGGTCGGGTCTCTTTCATGGCTTTCTGCCATAATTCCAGAACAGGACGGATAAATTTACCAGTTTGATAAGAACGCTCCTTTATCTGCAATATCATTTTATTGGGTTCACTTTTTACCCCTTTACGGACTCTTGTAAGGATTTCTGTCATACTTTTTTCCGCCGGCCCGTAATAATGATGCATAAAGTGTTTGATAAGTTTTTCCGGCTCAAGGGAAGGGTCGATCAAAAGTCTTTTCCCCACATAATATTGCAAATCAAGAAAAAGCTGGGTGGCACCATAGATAATGACACCATCCTGCATTTCCGATATGTAACGTACAGTTCCTTTGGAGTGGAAGTATTTAAGATCAGCAGCAAGAGAATCCACTACCGTTTCCAGACGGGGCGGCACAGTCGTAGCCCCCATATTGTGATAATCCCACAAAGAGACTCCATGAGGGGTGACTTCAGTCCATCTTTCATATATTTTTCTTCTGGCGGTATTGAATTTTGAAGTAAAAGGACGATAAAGATCTCCTTTGGAATAAAGATCACACCATTCACAAATAAGATTTTTATGAGGACGGAGGGTTTTGGGAACTTCTTCTGTGGATACATAGAAACTTGCACCGATCTTTATCTCCGGATATGTCTTGTTGATCTCCTGTACTACTGCATTGAGATAATGGATAATGAGAGCAGACTCATTTCCCTCCTTTTCTGTCAATTTTTTACAATCCGGACACAGACAGATAAAATTAGTACTGTCCAACTGACTTATTTTATAAATAACAGGCCATTTTTCCTTTGGCAGTGCTGCCCGGTCTTTTTTGATATATTTTTTCAATGATTCAACGGTGATCTTTACAATATCCTTATTGGTCATACAAAGCTGGCTGCCCACATATTTGTTTTTCCCCAGAAATCTTTTCCCTTTTTCATTCATGGAAAAATATTCCGGATTCGTCTTGAAATATTTATCCGGATCAACAAAAAAGTAAAGATTGTGTCCGGCATTGTATAGGGTACATACATCATACTGGATCGTCCCTTTTATGGCGGATTCCCGGTTTCTTGTATTGAAAAGGCGTCTTTTTTCTATCAAATGCTGTGCATAATTTCTGTTGCCGCCGGCGATACCGTCATATATGGTACGGTGGAGAAATGCGGGCTTTCCCTGAATATAAAGGTCTTCCGGGATGAGCAGAAAAGTTTTCTCCGGAATAACTTCCACATCCAGTGCCGGAAAGGATACTCCGGCAAATTTTTCCATCAGTTCATAAACTGCGTACAAACTTCCCTGATTACTGCCGCCGGCAAGAATGATTTTTTCGCCCGCCTTTTTAACAAACCATTCATCCGGAGCAAATTTTGAAAAATCTGCTCCGGCTTTTTCTGCTTCAGGGGTTTTGCCGATAATGAAAGAGGGTGTCTTTACTGCTTTTGTATAAGGTTCCGGAGTAAATTTTACTTTTGTCATCTTCTCAAGGATATACCCAAGTTCTTTCGCGGCAAATTCCTGTCCTTTGGCGTAGTAGATTACTGGAATATTCTTTCCGCTTTTTACCAGCGGAAAAGAGATCTCCTTTGCTGGAACGGTTGCGGAAAGACCGAGAAACATTGTAAAGATCAAAAACATTTTTTTCATTTTATATATTCTCCTGCATAAATTAAAAAGAGCCGGAAAAAGTACCCGGATCAAAGCCTGTAGCCATATATCCCGGAACATCACTTGCTTTGCCCAGAATTCCTACACGTTTGTTTTGCATTTGGCGGCAGTTATATTGTGCAACATGACCGTCCAGAAAGGCACAGTTGGTATAACCTTTATCCAGTCTTAATGCTTCACTTTCTTTTACATTTCCCATTTTTCGTACGGGTTTCACGCCGTGCCGGTAGGAAAAATGCCCTGAATTATAGAGATAATTTGATCCGGAACGCTGGGTATCCGCAGAATTAAGAATAAGAGAAGGGATCTTCATCAGAGACATTTTTCTGGTTTTGGCAATGGTGGGAAGAGTAGAAGCAAGTGCACTGTGTCCGGAAAGAGTATTATTCAATGTATAATGCGTATAAGGGGTGGTTTCATCCTCGGCGGTATATTGGTAATTGTCTGAAAAACGGTAAGGTTCAGCAGGACATACAAGAGTTCCGCGTGTCTGTTTCAAACCGTAAAAGGCAATACCGTAATTCTGTCCCTGATTCGTTTGCGGTTTACCGTCAAGATTCTTGCCGGTAAGGTAAGTGAACCATTGACCATGCGGGTGCCCAAAATTGTTGTAAGGAGTATGAGCAGGCAGCAGCCATTCCTTATTGTCATCTGTGTACATGGCAAGTGCTGTCTGAATTGTCTTTAAATTGTTTTTGCAGGCAATGGAATGAGCCATATTTTTAGCCCGTGTCAATGCGGGAAGAAGCATCCCTGCAAGAATGGCGATTATCGCAATGACAACCAATAGTTCAATCAAAGTAAAATTTTTACATTTTGAAACAGTCATTTCAATCTCCTGATTCAGGTTTGTTAAATGTCCATATATTACTGTTTGGGATATGAAATCCAATCGGCATCTCCTTTGACCATATCCGGTGAAACTCTGTTGACGGTTATTCCCTCTTTTTCCAACTCTATACGTTTTACAAGATCGATGATTCCTCCTGACTGATTATATGATTTTAGAAATGATTTTACTGTAAAAAATATCAAAAAACGCCGTAAAATATTGATTTTTCTACTTCTGTAATGTATATTTTATCACTGAATAATAAAAAATAAATGCTTAAAAAAGAAAAATAAATACGAAAAAACGACATGGATAAAAAATCTTTACCGGAAAAATTTTCTTTCTTCACCAATCAGGATGTGTTACGGCCTGATATCCGTTTTCTTTCCTGGGGGGCATATAAAGTGGATGACTGGGATTATCCCGATGTGTATCAGTCCTGCTGGATACTGCATTATAATATTACGAGGGGATTACAGATAAAAATCAATGGAAAAGAATTTTCCCCGGGACCGGAAAAAGTATATATTTTTCCTCCATTTACCCGTTTTTCCGGTTATATGAAGAAACCTTTTTATCAGTTTTTTGCCCATTTTCATATAATAGAACCATTGAAAAAAATGAAACAGGAAATGATTACTCTCAATGCCTCATATATAAGAGAGCCATTGGAAGAGCTGGTAAAATATGTGGCAGATTTTGAAATGAGAAGTATTGTATTATACAATATCATTCAAATGAGTTATACAAGGATCCCAAAAAAATATTTTTTACCGGATAATAAAAATCTGATCGACCCGCGGATCAATGCAATTTTAACTTACCTCGACCGGAACCCGGCTCTCAATCACCATGTAAAAGATCTTGCAGAAATGGCAAAAATGTCTGAAAAACATTTTCACAGATGCTTTCTTGCCTCAACCGGAGTCCTGCCTAAAGATTATATTCAGCAGAAAAGATTGAAATATGCAAGGGATCTTTTAAGTCAGACAGATAAAAGTATCGAAGAGATCGCAGAATGTGCTTCTTTTGCCAACAGATATCATTTTTCCCATGCATTCAAGAAAAATTATCTTTTTTCACCCGGCGAATATAAGAAAAAATACGGTTTGAATAAGGGGAATAAATAAGTTGTATGTTCTGTGGAACAGGAAAATTTCCATTCAATGGACAGGACTTTTGCAGGAACTCTTCTTCCGGAATGAAAAATTACTTGAAAATTCACCTTGGAAGTATTATATTTAAAAGAGTCTATTGGTAAAAATCTAACAAACTCAATCATACAAACTCCAACAAAAAGGAAAAAAATGGAAAACAAAGCAGACATCGGTCTTATCGGTCTTGCCGTTATGGGCGAGAACCTCGTCCTCAACATGGAAAGCAAAGGTTTCACTGCGGCTGTTTACAACCGTACTGTGGAAAAAGTTGACAACTTCGTCAACGGCAGAGGCAAAGGCAAAAACTTTATCGGCTGCCACTCTCTGGAAGAACTTTGCGGAAGCCTCAAGACCCCCCGCCGCATCATGATGATGGTGAAAGCAGGCAAACCTGTGGATGATCTTATTGAACAGCTTCTCCCCCATCTGGAAAAAGGTGATATCCTCATCGACGGCGGCAACAGCTTCTTCCAGGATACCATCCGCAGAACCAAATATCTTGCAGAAAAAGGTTTCTGCTTTGTGGGTACCGGTGTGTCCGGAGGGGAAGAAGGAGCATTGCTCGGTCCTTCCATGATGCCCGGAGGAGCTCCTGAAGCATGGGAACATGTCAAACCCATCTTCCAGTCCATCTGTGCAAAAGTCCAGGGCGGCCTTCCCTGCTGCGAATGGGTTGGCGACAACGGTGCCGGTCACTATGTGAAAATGGTTCACAACGGTATCGAATACGGTGATATGCAGATGATCTGCGAAGCCTACTGGATCCTGAAAAATGTTCTCGGTCTTTCCGCCGCTGAACTGCATGAAGTTTTTGAAGAATGGAACAAAGGGGAACTCAACAGCTATCTTATCGAGATCACCAGTGCCATCTTCACCAAGATCGATCCTGAAACCGGCAAACCTGTTGTGGATATCATCCTTGACGCCGCCGGACAGAAAGGTACCGGTAAATGGACAAGCCAGAGCGCCCTTGACCTGGGTGCCCCCGCTCCCACCGTTGCAGAAGCTGTGTTTGCCCGCTGCCTCTCCGCTGTGAAAGAAGAACGTGTTGCCGCCTCCAAGATCCTTACCGGCGATGCTCCCAAATTCACCGGCGACAAAAAAGAATTCATCGAAAAAGTCCGTCAGGCTCTCTATGCCTCCAAGATCTGCTCCTATGCACAGGGCTTCCAGCTCATGCGTCTTGCAGCAAAAGAATACAACTGGAACCTCAACTACGGTGAAATCGCTCTCCTCTGGAGAGGCGGCTGCATCATCCGTGCCCAGTTCCTGGAAAGAATCAAAGAAGCCTTCGACAAGAATCCCGCTATCGACAACCTCCTGCTGGATGACTTCTTCCACGCTTCCATCGACCGCTGCCAGAAAGCATGGCGTGAAGTTGTGGCACAGGCAGTCCTTATGGGCGTACCTGTTCCCGCTTTCTCCAGTGCCCTCGCTTACTTTGACGGCTACCGTTCCGCCTGCCTGCCTGCAAACCTGCTCCAGGCCCAGCGTGACTATTTCGGTGCCCACACTTACGAAAGAGTGGACAAACCCCGTAAGGAAGCCTATCACACTGAATGGACCGAACACAGCGGCAAAACCGTTGCCGGTACCTACATGGCATAATCTCCATACAAGGATAAAATGATATGAGTATCTTTGCACAGAAGAGCGGAGTAGATGTTTCCGTAAGCGATGCGGAACTTCTTTCCCTCATCAAAACAACTGTGGAAAAGAGTGGAAAAAAGGGGGGCAGAATGCTTCTGCTCCCCCCGGATCACACAAGGCTTAATTCCTATGCCGGAAAGATCACGGAAATGGTGTATGAAACATACAAAGACGCATGGCAGATGGATATCATGCCTGCTCTGGGTACACATGCACCCATGGGGGAAAAAGAACTTTCCCTCATGTTCGGTGACAAGATCCCCCGTTCTCTTTTCAAAGTCCACGACTGGAGAAATGATGTGGTCACCATGGGGACAGCCTCCTCTGAATTTCTGAAGGAACTTTCCGGAGGCAAACTGGATTATGAAGTGAAGATCCAGGTCAACAAGATCCTCTTTGAAGGTTATGACCTTATTCTCTCCATCGGTCAGGTGGTTCCCCATGAAGTTGTGGGAATGGCAAACTACACCAAGAACCTTATGGTCGGTGTGGGCGGTTCCGATATCATCAACAAGTCCCACTTCCTCGGCGCTGCCGCCGGACTTGAGACCATCATGGGCAGAGCGGACTCCCCTGTCCGCAAACTTTTCAACTACGGTGTCGACACCTATCTGAAAGATCTTCCTCTGGTCTACATGCTCACCGTTATGTCCCGTGACGATGCCACGGGCAAGATGGCGATGCGCGGATTCTACTCCGGTACCGGTGTCGAAGTCTTCAACGAAGCCTGCAAGCTCAGTGTTGAAACCAACTTGCAGCTGCTGGATGCCCCCCTGAAAAAGGTGGTCGTCTACCTCGATCCCGAAGAGTTCAAAAGCACCTGGCTGGGCAACAAGGCTGTCTACCGTACCCGTATGGCGATCGCTGATGACGGCGAACTCATCATCCTTGCTCCCGGACTCAAAGAGTTCGGCGAAGATAAGGAAAATGACCGTCTCATCCGCAAATACGGCTACAAAGGCACCCCCAACACCCTGAAAATGGTTGAGGAAAATCAGGAACTCCGTGACAGTCTGGGCGCCGCCGCTCACCTGATCCACGGCTCCAGCGAAGGCCGTTTCAAGATCATCTACTGCCCCGGTCCCGGCGTCACTGCCGAAGAGATCCGCAGTGTCGGTTTTGAATACGCCGATCTGGCTGAGATGTCCGCCAAATACGATCCTGAAAAGCTGAAAGACGGTATCAACACCGTTGACGGCGAAGAGATCTTCTACATCAGCAATCCCGCTCTG
>JAZKZE010000084.1:0-66132 GCA_045612485.1 Victivallales bacterium
TTTGGGGCTCTCTCCTGAAGGTTGCACAAAACAGGATAAAGAAGTATTTTTGAAAAAATCTGACAAAATCACTTTTTTAAAAGCAGATTTCTTTACGCACATAATTTTGTAAAAATATGCCATTTTTACAAAATTATGGGAGATCTGTGAAAAAATATATATAAATCATTCTGTTTTTTTATCCGGCACAGAGAAATATCTGAAAAGATTTGACTTTCCGGGAAAACGCATTATAGTATAGGAATTTTTTCAACAAACAGGTTAGTGGAAAGGCCGGAAAATCATGTCATACTGGATACCGTTCAGAAAAAAAGAGAAACAGGATAAGACTCCCGCCGCCATGCTGTCCCTTGAAACAATGTTCCGGCTCCATGAAATCGCCGATGATCTCATCCAGAACCTTCCGGCAGTCCCCCCGCAGGAAAACTCCATAGCATTTTTCTGCGGCAGCGACTATGGAAAAAGTGTGAAAGAAATGGTGCCGTTTTCCCCGGAAAACACGATCCGCATGAAAAAGGAGAATGAGCCTTTATACAGTCCTGATCCGGCAGTTTTTACCAATAATGCCCTGTATATTTCCTTTCAGCCGTTTTCCCCGGTACAGGTCATACCGGAGCTTGCACTCATAGATAAATACAGCCAATACTTCTGTACAGTCCGGGGCAAACTGCATCCGCCGGATTTCTGTACAACCGTCCGTGCCTCCGCCCAGGGCAACTCTTTCGGTCCCTATGCCTTCAAAGGGATCCCGCCCACGCCGCGAAATTGTATTGTCCTCTCAGGAAAATTACCCTGAAAAACATCCGGTATTTCCGGTAAAATCAGAAGGTAAGCGTTTCCCCGGCATGAAGGATCTCTATTCTGCCGTCTTTTGCAATAAGAATACTTTTTGCCGATTCATTTCTGACCATTGTTCCATCCGCAGAGTAACGGAGAGAACGGACAGCAAGCACATATTCACAGATATCTTTATTGGTGGCATACCAGATATATTTTTCCTTTCCGGAAAGTTTCCGGCAGAAATCATCCATCATATCAAAAGCATTGTCCCGGACAAGTTCGGAAACATGTCCCCATACGATAAAGGCTTTCAAATCCTCTTTTTCATCCAGATGCAGGAATTTATCTGCCAACTCTATTATTCCTTTATTGTGATGACAGGTCTGCTCCCAGCAAAGAAAATCATCCGGCAGATCAAAATTCATGGTGGAAACACTTCCCCTTGCATAAATATACCCGCACGCAGCAAGATTTTTTCTTGCATCAGCAACCGCACCGGAAAATGTACCATTGGCGTAAGCGTGTCCGCAGAGGATCTCATGAAAAACCGTTTCCATAGCTAATCTATCCCCGTAAAGATAGGATAAGACCGCAGAAGGAGCCTGGGCGGCAAAGGAGTAATGGAAAAAGCCGTGTCCTGCAACCTCATGCCCTTTATAAACATCCCCCCAGTTTTCCCCGCTATTTTTTAATCCTATCAGGACCCGGGCACTGTTGAGATTGAATGTGCCTTTCATACCGTATCTGTCCAGGATCGCTATAAGATCAGAATCTCTCAGATTGCCATCATCGTAACTGAAAGAGAGTGCTTTACGGCAGCCGCCGGGAAAAAATATCGTACCATCAGCAAAAGAGGAAACATCCCTTTGCGGCAAAGAGATCTCATCAGCTTTTCTGATTTCAAAATCATAATCTTTTTCCAGAAAAACCCGGTTTTCCACATCCGGGGAAGCATTTTCTTTCTTATGGATATAAAGTCTTTCCCCGGGCTGCAGAAGAATCTTCCTGCTGCAGGAGATAAGATAAAGATCCTGGGAGGAAATATTTTCCGCCATGGAACTGTCCAGACTCACACGCAATGACCGTACTGCACAGTTATACCGGCAATATTCTTCATCCGTCATACAGAGGATCTCTTCCGCTTGCAGTTTATCCAGTAACGGCAGAACCTTTTCCTGAAATTCCGTTTCTGTGATCTCATCGGTCAGTAACAGGGAAAAATGGGCAAATACGCCTCCATAAGGATCACTCTTCAGGAATCTTTCCAGTACATCACAAGGTACATCGCCATTCATAGACGTATTCTTCAAATCAAAAGCATCAAGACAGGGGGAAGCAGCATTGGATACAACAGAGGTAACGGCAAAAGAAAAATCATTTTTCCGCAACAATGAATACAGTTCTTCCCCGGCATATTCCCCAATCATCGCTCCGCAGCAGAAATTTCCTGAAAAATTTTCAAACTTCCTCTTTATATCTGAAAGCTGTCGGAAAGTCAGAGATTTGCAGGAGGAAAGATCCGGTACAAAAGCGATATTTTCCGTTCTGAACGTTTCATACCCCTCCAGTTTTTCCGGAGCAAGAAACAATGATACTTTCAGCTTTCTTTTTTCCAGCTCCCGCAACACCTCTTCCGGAAAACCATTCTTCCTGTGAACAAGACGCAGAGAAAAAAGCCTGTGTTTCCACTGCGGCAGAGTTAAAAAAATCTCACTTCCGTACAGAGATTGGAATTTTTTCACATTCTCTTCCAGTATACCAATTTTCCTGTTTTCCATCATTTCTTCCTGCACGTTATTTCCGGGTTCCCCAGCAGAAACATCTGAAAGGGGAATCACCCTTATTTAAACTTGATATTTGCCTCAAGAACCGGATAGATCCAGTCCAAAAGTCCCGCAGAAGAAGCTCCTTTCTCCCACAGAACAACCTCTGCGTCACTTTTGCCGTAGGGAATAAGTTTGTAAGTATCGTCATCCTGCCGGAAGATATAAAAAGACGCTTCAGAAGCATCTTTACATTTCACAACAGCAAGTTCCCCGCTTACCGGAGGTCTTCCGCTTTCCACAAGAAGAGTACTTCCCTGTGTAAAGATCTCATTTTTTCCATTTTCCTCGATCCGCAAAGCAAAAGCCCCGGCAGTTCCAACTGTATTGAAAAAGAAGTTGCCAAGAGAATATTCCTGGAGAAAAGCAGCAGTGCTTATCACGTTGGGATCAAAAAAAGCAAGTTTTCTGATACTCACCACCGGATAGGATTTCGGTCTGCTCCCATAGGAATTTTTCCGTTCCCTGACCAGCACGCCTTTTCCGGAAGGATCTCCTGCTTTACTGCTGAGATAGGGACGCAGTTTTTTGCGGAGACAACTTCCCCAGACCTGATTATTGATACTGGTGGTTTTGCCGGTTTTCCAGAAAAAAACAGTACTGTGGGATACCCCCAGTTCCTTGGCAAATTTATATATGCTTCCGGAATCATTGATCGCACATTCCAAAGCCTCAAGGATCTCCTGTGTGATTTTCATTTTCCCTCCCTCAGATTTTTTTGCAGGTAAATGTTTTGCTGTATCATTAAGATAGCATAGAACAAATTCTTTTCAATCCAAAGTTTAAAAATATTGTTTTTTTTATATTTTCTTTAAATTTCCCCGTTTTATTAAAACGGCATCCCTCTGTCCGGTATTAAGCATTTTTCAAAAAAACTTCAACATTTTTTACACCATTCATTGCGGAATATATGTGTTTATCCGTGTAAAAATTTCTGTAAAAATTTCTGTAAAAGTTTCTTTCTATATCAACAGACAGTAAAAAAGTAACTTTGTTTTCTGAAAAAAAGAGGAACTCTTGAAAATCCCTCAAGTGTCCCTTTCTTTATCACGGACATATCCTCATCTGTTGAACAGGATCGCCAGTACGGAAAAAATAATGGTAAGATACCAGCAGAACGTGCGTTTTTCCTTCATAAAAAAGGTTGACAGCAGTCCGGCAGTAAGAATGGAAGAAGCATTGCTCAGAGCAAAAAATACCACAGCAGGCGCTCTGGGGACAACAAAAAGGGCAAGAACGAAAGAAAGCAAGGCACATACTGTCACGATCCCGCCGCCAAACCAGGCATATTTATTAAACTGCCAGGAACGGGACAATGTCAGGTCAAGGGAAGCCCCCAGTCCGATAAAGATATAGGTGAAACACATAATAAGATTCCCGTTGATCTCCAGAAGATTTTTACCGCTCTCTCCCTGCATGGTCACAGCGGCATACTTCAGCCCCACATTCAAAATACTTATGCACACAAGAATGGCAATAAGAAGTCCGCCGTAGATCAATCTGCCCTTGAGAGATTCAGTTTTCTTTCCTCCGGAAGTATTGCATGCCGCAGCAAGAATGGCACAAATGGTAAAAAACAGGGCAAAATACTGCCAGAAAGAAAGTTTTTCTCCGAGAAAGATTCCGGAATAAATGATCACAGGAATAAAATTCAATGACTGGGCACACCATGCAGGGGAAAGAGGCCCCAATTTCAAAGCAACCCGTAAAAGCCGGATACCCAGATACTGGGTAAGTCCGAAAAGCGCGCCGCCGAAAACCGCAAACAAAGTAAGCTCTTTCCACTCATTCCAGCCGAGAAGCCCGAATACGATCATTCCGAAAACGGAGAGAAGTGCGGCGGACTGAATGGGATACACATTTCCCATTCCGCCGATTTTATACCCGATACCGCATCCACCGGTAAGAGTTCCGGCAAGAATACTTAAAAGAGCGTTCATTTTTTATCCTGTTTTTAATTTATTATTCAACTCAAAAAGGAGCAGTTAATATACAACAGGATAAAAAAATATCAAATCAAAAGACCGGAAACTATTGTTTATTTTCCTCATTTTTCAGTTTTTCCAGATCTTGAGCATAACGGGTGAGTCCGGGGTCGATCCTTACAATATTTTCCAAAGCCCCCCGTAGCAGTTTCTTATCCCCAGTCAGCTGAGCCTTCAGTGCCATTGCGGTATAGTATCCGATATTTTTCAGAGCAATTTTTTCACATTCAAGGAAATATTTATCCAGATATTCCAATGCATCCTTTTTCATACCGTGATATGCGGCAGTCAATGCCATATTCCTGTAAAGGTATATTCTGTATTCCCGTTCGATTTTCAGACTGGAAGTTTCCCTTTCACTCTTTTTTATAAACTGTACAGAAAGTTTATAAAAGGGAAGAGCGGCTCTGTAATCATTATTCAGCACACAGCAATGCAAAGGAAGATAAGCGGTAAAAGGCCGCAATGCCTGTGCATATCTTTCAGGATATTTGTTCCAGTCCCGGATAAGTCTGGAAGTGACCGCTCCCAGAAGGGCTGTATCACCGGTAACGATAGCGGAATGGGATCCCACTGTATATAATTTCAGATTGGAGAGTTCTTTATCCTTCAAAGCCCTTGCAAACAGTCTGCCGGTATCTTCCCAATAGGGCAGATAGAGGAAGCTCTGAATGAAAAATATCCCGCTGAGAAGCAGTACCCCCGTGCAGATAATGCCGGAGGACTTTGGAAAAAGCCGCAGAGTCCTTTCACAAAGCAATACAAGAAATCCGCATACAGAAATGGAAACAAGATAATTATATCTGTCACAGTAATCAAAATTGGTATAATTGAGCATCCCCAGAACAGGTACCATAAGTCCGCCAATAATCAGAAACCACCCCAGGATCTTTTTCCATCCCAGTCCGGCTTTCCAGCCCCAGAAAATAAATGTACATGCCATCAAACCGCCGCCGAGAAAAACTTTCCAGTAATAATGCCACTTCTGCAAAAGCGGCGGATAGATGGGATGGATCTGCGGAACAAGGGAGGTAAGGGGATACCAGAAAATATTATGAATGGGAATAAGGTAATTACGTTCCAGTCCTCCGGGGAAGTCCTTTGCCGTTATGATATAGGAAATAACCAGAATGATCCCGCAGGAAACAAGGGGAAGAAGCAGAAGTTTGAGATACTCTTTCAGAGAGTGTTTTTTGCCCCACGCACAGATAAGAAATACGATCATGACCCCGGGCAGCGGTACGGTGGAAGGTTTGGTCAGCAGAGCAAGGACAGCAAATATTGTGGAAAATACGGGAAGAGTCTTCTTTTCTGCATTCCGCATAAAAAGATAGAAGGAAAAGATGGCAAAAGCCCCGCTCAACACATCTTTACGTTCCGTTATCCAGATCACAGACTCCACTTTCTGGGGATTGAGCGCCCATAACATACAGCCGGCGAAGGCAAGAAACGGACGGATACCGAATCTTTTGAATATGAAATACAGCGTACCTGTACTGAATATATGAAGCAGAAGATTATGGATGTGATACCCCAAAGGAGCTTTTCCGAAAAAAAGATTATCCACCATCAGGGAGACCATGGTCATGGGAGTATAAAGATCCTGAAAGGTATTGGAGAAATATGCTGCAAGGTTCTGCCATGTAAAATCCATGCGGAGATTGACCAGAACAAAATTACCGTCATCCCACAGCGGCAGAAAGGGAAAATGCATGAAGGGCCCGTAAAGCAGACATGTTACAGCAAAGATCAGAAAAAGATATAAAAAATCTTTCTTGTATTTCTGCAAAAAAGCCGGAAGGGGAAAATTGTATTTCATCTCATTCATATTTTCAATACCTGTTTTCTGTTATTTTTCCGGAGAAAATCCGATGGAAGAAAAGAAATCTTCAGCATATTTCATTGTTTTACCGGAAAGGACCGGCCCCCGTTCCGTATATTCCGCGCAGAAACGGTCGATACCGCCTTTGGGCCATACAAACCTGTATCCGGTGGAATAAATCTTCTGCGGACGGACAGTGGGAGCATTTTTTCCGGGGGAAGCTACAGCAGTAAGTTCATATTCCACAGCTTTGATCCCGAATTTCTCCGTAATGCGGCTTTCATAGGAAAGGATGCGGATATTGGGGGCGATATTCTGGAATTCCCTGTCAAGAGCGGCTTTTTCCTGTTCAATGGAGGAACACAATCCATGGGTCTTATCCCACATGACCACTCCGACAATGGAAAGCTCCGGTTTGGAGGGATCGGCTTTTTCCCATATTGCCCGCAAAGGAGTCTGGGCTATACGGGGAACATTCCACTTATTATCATTTTTATAATGATCCATTGTAAAATTTTTATACCGGACACCCCGGAAAAAACGGTTTTCCGGTATTTTTCCTGTTTTCTGCCATTTTGCAAGATCCAGGTAAGGATCTTCCTCCACATGCAGACAGCCGGACAATACCCCGGCACAAACTATACCGCAGACAAACCATAATACCCTGCACGCTTTTTTATTTATTCCTTCCGGAAAACTCATTTTTTTCTCCTTTATCCCATTTCTGTTTTTCATTTTCCTTAAAACGGCATGAAAACAGTTTTCATTGCTTGATTTTGATATAATTTATGCTATTTTACAGAAAAATCAACTTGACGGAGCAAAAATGTGGACAGAAAAAGATAAAATCATAAAAGATATTAAAGCAAACAGAGAAAAATACGGCTCAGACAGGGGCAGGATTTTCAGAACAGGGTGTAAGGATCTCAACTGCGCCGGACTTCTTGAAAGCGGAAAGATCCTGAAGGACTCCCATACGGTGACTGCCGCTGTAAATGGAGAATATTTCATCAAGAGATACAATACAAAAAACTTCTGGAAAAAACTCAAACGTCTTTTACAGTTCCCCCGTTCCTTTCTCTCCTTTGCCGCAGCAGTAAAACTTGCGGAAAATAATATTCCCACTCCGGAAGCATTGTATGCGGACAGATTCTTTCTTGTCAATTCCCTTCTTCCGGAAAATTTTCTGTATCCGGTTCTTTTCACAAAACCGGAAAAGATCCTGTATTTTGCCGTTGTCCTTGCTCGTATGCACAATAACGGGATCTATCACGGGGATTTGAGTTTACGCAATATTTATCTTACAAAAGAAGGCAGATTCGGTCTGATCGACCTTGACGGAGCCCGTTTATATAAAGGAATGGTTCCGGAAAATATGCGGACAGCGGATATTGCCCGTTTTGTTTCCTCCTACTGTCTGCTCGCCCAGAAAGATAATGATGTGGAAACAAGTACAAATAAATTTCTTGCCATCTATGAAAAAGCGGCAGGTATTTCCATTCCCCGCAGCCCCCTTGCTTCAAAAATTGCCGGTCTCATGAAAAAAACCGACATGAAATGGCTGAAAGTTTATCTTGCGGAAAACGGCAATACCATCCCGGATATAGCAGAAGCTGAAAAAATTCTTTCCTCCCTTCCGGAAATCAGGGCAGAAAATCTGTAAAACACAGCAAAAAATCAAAAGATATTATGAGAGACACAAGAGGTCTCTCATAATATCTTTTTTATTACCTGTCAGGCAGCGTTACTTTACGGAAACAAGCCAGGAAAGATAGGATCTGTGATCCTCAACTTCATTCATAAAAATCACCTTCTTTTTCCCCTCATCCCATTCCACATCTGCAATGAAATAAGAATAGAAGGGGATCCCCTTGTTGGTAGAGTAGATCCTTACAGAATGTTCCCCTTTTCCAAGAATACGGGAAAGATCCATTTTTGCGGCATAATCCCCCGGCTTGAGGCTGTCTTCCGCAGAGGGGATCTCTTTCACAAGTCCCTTTTTGGAGAGATAACCATATTCCTTCACCGTTCCGTCTTTCTTTACCTCCTGCAAAGCAAAAACAAGATCGTAAAGATCTTCCAGAAGACTTTTTTCGTGACTTAATATCCGCATGGGAATATGCACCGTAAAAAGATTTTTCTTTGAAGGAACTGCGGAAAGCCTGTATGAACGCTGTTCATCCACAAGGGCAAGATGTTCCTTTACTTCCTTTCCGGAGTACAGCACAGGGCGGGGATATTTTTTCAGCACCTTTTCCGCGGTTTCTTTATCAAAAGCAACAATACAGCCAACGACTTCGTGAGGAGCAAGTTTCTTTACCTTTGCCGGATCTTTCTGCCCCGGAATAGCAAAGAATTTATATTTACTGAAATTGCCGTTCAATTTAAAGGAAGCCTTTACTTCCATCTCTTTTCCGGAACAGTTGGAAAGAGTCATGATACCGTATTTTCCACCGGGAACAAGAATCAGGGTATGGGCGGTTTCAAAAGGATCACTCTTGGCAAAAACATTCCGGCTGTTGAAATCTGTATAATACGCAAAAGAGGTCCTGTCCCCTCCCCCTCCGTCCAGCAGACTCCAGATATAAAGCAGTTCCCGGAAAGCCTCATCATGCAGGCCCGGCACAGGAGGATGACGCAAAGAGGAGGAATCTGCCTGTATCCCTATGGGCTGATGCGGGATCTGCACGGCGGCGGCAAGGAAAGGGGTCATACGCATGGAACTGTATTCCGGAAAAGCTGCCGTCCACATGGAACCGGGACTTACCGCAGACATGGTAAAATACTCATGTTCTCTGCGTCCCCTTACAAGGATGCCCCGTTCCCCTTCCCCGGAAACAAATCCGGTAAAAAAGGATGAGGCTATCCCGGAATAACCGGTTCCGGTGTGACTGAAAAACACACCGTCTTTCCCCACTCTTTCCCGCAATGCACGCATGTTTTTATAATACTCACGGAACCCGATCCTTCCTCCGGGGAAGTTTTCATCCGGAGCAAAAGCATATCCGAAAGGTCCTCCGTAATCCATATAAAGTCCGTCGAAATTTTTGATAAGGCGGGCATCAAACCAGCTGGCGGCATCCTCCCGCGCAGAGATCTCATTTCCCCGGATATAGGGAACCACACGCAGACCGTATTTATGGGCAAGGCGCACCGTACGGGAAAATTTTTCCTCATCAAAAGGGATCCCTCCGTTCTGCACATCAAAACGCCACCATTCATGCAGTATCAATATTTTTGCACCTGCCTGTGCAAATGCTCTGATCTGGGATGCCGAGGGGTAATGATTTGCATTGTCAATAAAATGGATGATCCCCATGGGGGGAAGATTGCGTTTCACTCCGGCTGGACGCAAAAGAAAGGCAAGACGGTTCCGCCAGTGAAGCGGCGGGAAAGAACGCCCGCCTGCCGGAGTTTTCTGGAAATTCCACTCGGCAACAAAACCATCTTCCGTACGGGTGACAGAAGAAGCTGTATCATTGAGGGTATAGTTGAAAAGGGAGTTATTGCCTTCCATAAGAAATTCCGCAAAGAAGGAAGGACCTTTTTTCCGCATGGCATTGAAATTGGTCTGAGCAAAAAGTTTTCCGTCAAAGGAACGATCCGCATCCTGCGGCAGGAATCTTTCCGGGGGAACTGCCTGAATGATCGTGGCATCCACTTTTTCCGGATGAAGACGCACGCACCATTTCACATCATCAAAATCTTTCAGGACGACGGGAATGGAAAGTTTGAAATCCTGTATGATCTCTGCGTCCAGTGTGGCATAAAAGACAAAAACATCACAAAAGACGGCTCCATCAGGAAAAAATTCCCATTTCAGTGAGAGATAGAAGTCTTTGAGTGTTTCCCCTTTTTCATCTTTCCAGCCTATCCGGGGAAATTCCACAACTTTCGCCCCGTCGCAGAAAAAACGGTTTACCGGAGTATCTTTATCACATACCGGATGAAAAAGAGTTTTTCCCTGTCTGATGGAAAAGGGGGAGGAAGATAAATTCCATGCATCAAACCTTTTTCCGTCGGATTCAATCACTTCTGCCACAGCAGGAAATCCCCCGCAGGCGGGGGAAAAAGTATATTCTGCAGTTGCTGTCTTCTGTATAAATTCTTTTGCAAACTTCATTTTTCTCTCCTTTTTCTGAGAAAATACAGTTTTACATTCTTTTTTATACGGCTCATGCCTTTCCAATCTTTTTCAAAAAATCACTTTACGGAAATATGCCAGTTCAAATAGGCTCTGTCCTCCTCAAGTTCGTTCATAAATTCCACACTTTTTTCTTCACCGTCGCAGATCAATTCCGCTGTGGCAAAGGAGTAGAAAGGTTCTTTTCCGTAAGCAGAATAGATCCTTACTGAGTGTTCACCTTTTCCCAGAAGACGGGAAAGATCCAGCACAGCGGAGCGGTCACCTGGTTTCAGCCGTTCTTCATCAGAAGGAATATCCTTTACAAGTCCTTTTTTGGAAATATAGCCGAAAGTCTTTACTTTTCCATCCTTCTTCACTTCCTGCAAAGTAAAGATGATATTATAAAGATCCTCCATAAGACTTCTTTCATGGCTTGTCACCCTTGTGGGGATAAAGACTGTAAGAAGATTTTTCTTTGAGGCTTTTTCCGGATTACGGAAAGCACGCTGCTTTTCAATAAGGGCAATATGTTTTTCCGCCTCTGTGCATTTTTTCATAACGCTGCGGGGATATTTTTTCAATACCTTTTCCGCTGTATCCTTATCAAGGGCGACGATACAGCCGATGACCTCATAAGGAGCAAGACTCTTTACCTTTGAAGGATCTTTCTGCCCCGGAATGGCAAAGAATTTATACTTACTGAAATTGCCGTTCAATTTGAAGGACGCCTTTACTTCCATCTCTTTTCCGGAACAGTTGGCAAGAGTCATGATACCATATTTTTTTCCGGGAGCAAGAATAAGAGTATGGGCAGCTTCAAAGGGATCCTCTTTGGCAAAAACATTCCGGCAGTTGAAGTCGGTATAGTATTCCAGACCTGATTTATCCCCGCCTCCAAGCAGACTCCAGATATAAAGAAGTTCCCGGAAGGCTCCGTCACTGATACCCGGAACAGGGGGGTGACGCAAAGAGGAGGATTCGATCTGTTTACCCATAGGCTGATGCGGCGGCTGGGCGGCAGCGGCAAGGAAAGGGATCATCTTTTGAGAACTGTATTCAGGGAAGGCTGCAGTCCACATGGAACCGGGACCGACCGCACTCATACTGAAATATTCATGTTCATGCCGTCCTTTGATAAGGATCCCCCGTTCCCCTTCCCCGGAAACGTAACCGTCAAAGAAGAGGGAAGCGATCCCGGAATACCCGGTTCCGGTATGACTGTAAAAGACGCCGTCTTTCCCCACTCTTTCCCGCAGAGAACGCATAGCTTTATAATATTCACGGAAAGCGATCCTGCCTCCGGGGAAGTTTTCATCCGGAGCAAAAGCGTACCCGAAAGGTCCTCCGTAATCCATATAAAGTCCGTCAAAATTTTTGATAAGGCGGGCGTCGAACCAACTGGAGGCATCCTCCCGTACAGAGATCTCGTTGCCCCGGATATAGGGAACCACCCGCAGACCGTATTTATGGGCAAGAGCCACCCCGTGACGGAATTTCTTTTCATCATAAGGCGTTCCGCCGTTCTGGGTATCGAACCGCCAGCAGTCGTGAAGCATCAGGATCTTTGCTCCGGAATCCGCCACAGCTTTGATCTGGACATCGGTAGGGAAACGGTCAAAGTTGTCAATATAATGAATGATGCCCATGGGAGGCAGATTGCGTTTCACTCCGGCAGGACGCAGGAGGAAAGCAAGACGGTTCCGCCAGTGAAGGGGCGGGAAAGATCTGCCGCCTGCCGGATTCTTCTGGAAATTCCATTCAACAAGGAATCCTTCTTCAGTCCTCTTTACGGAAGAAGCGGTATCCTCCAATGTGTAGTTGAAAAGGGAATTATTCCCTTCCATAAGGAATTCTGCAAAGAAGGAAGGACCTTTCTTCCGCATGGCATTGAAATTGGTCTGGGCAAAGAGTTTTCCATCAAAGGAACGGGAAGTATCCAGGGGGAGAAATCTTTCCGGGGGAGCCGCCTGAATGATAGTGGCATCCACCTTTTCCGCATGAAGACGCACGCACCATTTCACATCATCAAAGTCTTTGAGAATAACAGGAATGGACAATTTGAAATCTTTGACGAGCTCTGCTTCCAGCGTAGCATAAAAAACAAAAAGATCGCAAAATACCACTCCGTCCGGAAAAAACTCCCATTTGAGACAAAGATAAAAGTCTTTAAGAACTTCCCCTTTATCATCTTTCCAGCCTATCCGGGGAAATTCCACTACTTTTGCCCCGTCACAGGTAAAACGGTTTACCGGAGTATCTTTATCACACACCGGACGGAAAAGTTTTTTCCCGCTTTTTATGGAAAAGGGAGAGGCAGATAATTTCCACGCATCAAATTTTTTTCCGTCGGATTCAATGACTTTTGCAGCAGAGGGAAATCCCCCGCAGGCGGGGGAAAAGGTATATTCGGCTGTTGCCGTTTTCAAAGAAAAAGTATTCATTTTCAACAAGTCCTTGTTCTGGTAAAGGGTACATCTTCGCTCAAAGTCTGTCTGTAAACAGCTAAAGTATTATCCCGCAGGTTTTCCAGCTGTCTTACCTTCCAGTGCAGATGCCACGCTCCTCCCTGATAATCCATACGGGGTTCCCAGCCGAGAATGGAGTCATTTTCCGCTACGGGGATCACCTCTTTCACATTGGCAAGCTCCTTTGCCACAATATCCAGCATATCATCCATAATGGCATTTGCCACTGCGAAATCCGGTTCGATCTCGATCCTTCTGTTGAGGATGAACCATTTTTTGTTATGCAGTGTACTGCGGAGCATGGCACGGTAGAACATACCCACTCCCAGAATCTTTTCCGCAGTTTCCTTACGGCAGAGAGGAGCTTTTTCCACAGCCTGTTTCATAAGTTCCACCCCTTTGTCCCAGGCGGGAAGAACAATATTTTCCAATGCCTTGATATCTTCATGCATCATACGCCCGCAGGCAGATCCTCCAAAGACCATTTCCGGGAAGTAGGCAGGGTGCATAAGAGAGGAACCGCAGACACTCTGGGGTGTGGAAGGATACTTCATATCCTGTTCTGTGAAGGGATAGAGATACGGCAGGAACACAAAGGGATATGCCGCCCCCACACGCATGGTGGCACACTGATCCCCGAAACTGGGGGCATAGTGATTCATGCTTTCGCTCCAGAGATCCCACGCTTCCACAGCAAGAGAAGCCCCTTCTTCCCCGAAATCCCTTGCGGCGATCTTATAAAGGATATCCTTCATATCCACATCCGGAGACCAGAATGACCATTTACTGCATTCAGAAACCACAGAGGGATACCAGCCGAAGTGATGGGAATCCATAAGTCCGGAAAGACCGTATTTTTTTCTTGCTTCATGCATTTTATCGTAACGGCGCATCCACTGCTGGGGAACAGGGATATAAGGCACGATCCCGGCATCCCAGGTGCGTCCGCCGGTATTGGTCATGGAGTAAAGGGTAAGTCCGATCTCCTTTGCCGCTTCCGCTTCACAGGTGAACATTCTGCTGGGGCCGGGGAAAGTAATGGAATAATCCGGCTGCATCACCATGTGACGGGGGAATTTTCGCTGTTCATACATCTCAAAGGTGACAAGAAGGGATACATCCCTGGACATGGTACGGATCATATCTTTCTGGGGTTCGACAGGGGCTCTGCCGAATCCGTAAGTCCAGAAGATGATGTCGGCAGTGGGATTATATTTGCGTACAGCCTTTTTCACAGCATCCACCCACTGGGGATAATCAGAACAGGGCCACCAGCCGGAACCCGGTTTATCTCCGCAGATCCCCTGGGTATAGGGATTTGCCCCTCCGGGGGTGGTCAGATGACTTGCAGCTCTGGGGTCTTTTGTGGGAAATTCACACGCTTCACTGACAAGAACGATCCCCTTTGCTCCGGGGGAATGTTTGAACAATGCGCCATAGGAACCGTCAAAGAAGCCGTCAGCATCGGTATCGTCCGGATGCTTGTAACCGGAAAGGTAACTGTAGATATATACCCCCAGACCGAACTTTGCAGCTCTGCGGATAAGAGTATTCACATCAATGGGGCCCTGTCTGGTCTTGTCCGGAGCAGTAAGCATAACGATGATGGAATCGAACCCGGCATGAGCGATCCCGGCAAGGTGATTATCCGGGAACTGGTCAAGTCCGTAACCGGAATGGGTCATACGGGGAGCAAAATAGGGAGCGCGGCGGATCTGTTTGCATCTTTCCAGTGCAGGGATCTGCCTTAAATTCATCAGATCCTCTATGTAATATACCCCCTGCGCTGTTCCGATCCAGCTGTCCCCTTCCACGATCACGCTTTTTTCATTGCATGTATAGAAATACGCTCTGGAATCATTGCAGACTTCAGAAGGAGTATCGCCTTTTTTTGCCATTTCTGTAAGGAAAATTTCCTTATTGCCCGCTTCATAGCTTTTCACGAGAGGAAGAGAGATCTTCATACTTACAAAGAAATAATCCTGCATATCACTTGCAGCACGCAGCAATCCCTCTGTAGCATCTTCCGGCACCCGGATCACCCAGGAAGCATCAATAAAAGTTTCATTCTCCTGAACTTTTTTCACTTCTTCATTTCTTCTGTCGGATAAATGGATCCTGTCCAGAAATTCTCTGAATTCATAAGGCTGTTCGATTCTCATAAAAAACCTCTTTATCTTGTTATTTCAGAAATAATTGTTTTTCCATTATAAACCATGCTTGCTTTCACACGGCAATTTTCTTTTCCGCGTACAAAACACATACACTTACCGTGGAAGGCTTTGCAGAAGGGAGTATGGAATACATCTGTACTTGCGGCATTGCCGCCGTCAGCAGCAAGGATCTTTCCATTGCTTTCAAAGGAAATGAGGTCATCCGCATCCGGGCAGAGATTGCCGTCAGCATCCACGATGGAAGTTGTGACAAAAAGTGTTTCATTCGTTCTTTCCGCTTCCAGCTTTATACCGGCTGGCTCTCCGGCTGTACGGATAAATGTTTCTTCAAGGACATTACCTTTATCATCCAGAGCTTTCACCCTGATTTCCCCCTTTTCATAAGGCACACTTGCCCAGACAAGGCGGGAATAACCTAAAATCTTCTTCACATTGCGGGTCTTTGCCCCCATGCTTTTTCCGTTGACAAAAAGTTCCACCGTTTTGTAATTGGTATAGCATTGAACAGGAACGTGTTTATGACCCTCCCAGTTCCAATGGGGCATAAGGTACAGTACTTTCTCCTCTGACCAGCGGCTCTTATAAAGATAGGCACGGTTTTTCGGCATTCCGCAAAGGTCGAATATCCCGTAAAAGGCACTGCGTACAGGCCACTCCTCCCGGTAGGGGGTGGGTTCTCCGAGATAGTCGAAGCCAGTCCAGACAAATTCCCCCATGACAAAGGGATTTTCATCCTGTCCTTTAAATTCATGTTCCGGAATGGTTGCTCCCGGGGAGTTGCAAAGATCGAAACTGTCGATCTGTAAATTGGGCTTTTTCACCAGTTCTTCAAAGAGATAGTCGGAATACTCCCCCCGGCTGCTTATGGTGGAGGCACTTTCTGAAGCATACATGGGAGCATCCGGGAAGGTATGGTGATAAAGAGAATAGATATAAGGCTTGTAATTGAAGCCTTTGATATCCACATCATCAAACAATCCTCCTGTAATACTGTCATCGCCATTGTTCAGTCCGGCGGTGGTGGGGCGGGAAGGATCTTCATCGTGACAGACGGCGCAAAGGTGCTTTGTCATTACGGGTCCGTCCGCCGTATATTGTTCGTCGATCTCGTTACCGATACTCCACATCATTACCGAAGGGTGATTGGCATCTCTTCTTATCATATCCCGCAGATCTTTTTCCCCCCATTGATCAAAATAGAGGTGTACGCCATTGGGACATTTGGGTAATTTCCATTCATCGTAGGCCTCACAGATCACAAGAAATCCCATACTGTCACAGAGATCAAGCAGTTCCGGATCCGGGGGATTGTGAGCGGTACGGATGGCATTGCAGCCGATGCTTTTCAATAATTTCAATCTGTGCTGCGTCACATCCCGGTCAACGGCTGCTCCGATGATCCCCAGATCATGATGAAGACATACCCCTTTAAATTTCATCTTTTTTCCATTGAGAAAAAATCCGTCGTGTGCGTCAAATTTCATATCCCGGAAGCCGAAAGATGTTTCTCTTCTTCCTCCAGCTATTTCCGTTACAAGTGTATAAAGGACAGGCTTATCCACACTCCACTTTTCCACATTTTCCACAGTAAAGACTGTATCCAGAGTGTCTTTGATTTTTTCCCGTTTTTCCGCTACACATTTTCCCTCTTTATCCAGAATGGCAAAGCTGATCTCCTGTTCTTTTCCGGAAGGATTCTCGATTTGTGTATGGATTTTTACCGTATTTTCCTTTGTGACAATGCGGGTACCCCACATCTTTACATGGATCAGAGGTTCTTCAATAAGCCGCACATGACGGTAGATCCCCGCACCGGGATACCATCTGCTTGCACCGGGAAGGTTTTCCGCAGAAACGGCAAGGATATTTTCCCCTTCTTTTGCAAAAGAGGTGATATCCGCAGAAAATGAGGCATAGCCGTAGGGTCTTCCGGTCACATATTCCCCGTTGCAATAGACTTTTGACCAGCTCATCACGCCGTCAAATTCAATGCGTATATGCTTGTCTTTTACGCCGGAAAGAGTAAATTTTTTCCGGTAAAACCCTTTGCCCACATGAGGCAATCCCCCGCTTCTTCCGGGGTGTACCATTTTCCATTCCCTGCCGCCATCCACATCAATGATGGTGATCTCGGCATCATTTTTTTCATCGAAAGGTCCTTTGATCGCCCAATCGTGAGGTACATCCACTTTTTCCCAGTTTTCATCGCAGAAACTTTCCTGCATAAAATCCTTTTCGCAGGAAATATCCCTTGTAAAACGCCAATCTTTTTCAAAAAGGTTTTCCATATTTCCCTGTCAGTTGAATTTTACAGTACCATTTTCAGTTGGATAGATCCGCCACAAATCATTGCCCATTTCTTCCGTCTGCACCGCTTTTCCATTGAATGTGACAGAAGGAGTCTTTTCACAACGGAATTCCAGGAAGGCATCTTCTGAAGTCTTTCTGATCTCCAGAACAGGATAGATGGCTTTCACAATTTCCACGCCTTTCCAGCAGGAAAGTTTTTCTTCATTTCTTCCGTAAAGTGTGGAAAGAAGATAGGTATAAGTCCAGTAGGCAGGAACTCTGCGTTTGCTCCACTGTACGTGTCCCAGAAACTCTCTTGCGATACGTTTGTTTTTCAGAGCTTCTTCAATATGTTCTTCCAACTCTTTTTCCGTCATAAGTCCAAGTTTGATACAGCACATGAAGAAAGAATATACTTCCTGCCAGCCGGTGACACCCTCATTGGAAGTATGATAAATATCTTCCGCCCCTTCCGGACGTTCCTCCCAGGGGGCACAGCGTTTTCTTGCATGGAGGAAGGCATCCATAAGCCCCATCATCTGTTTATTCATAAGAGTACAGTAGGCGTCCAATGCTTCCTTGTAATGTCCTTCGGTGGTAATATTATACAAGGCTTCCGTACGGCAGTTATTTTCCACAAGACTTGCCGGATAAGAGAGGAACGCTCTGGAAGCATCCACTTCCTCATGGAAGAATTTTACAGAATACCAGTTTTCCACACCGTGATATTTGCAATGATACTCTGCTGCATGAAAAAGAGCTGCCCTCATGGCAAACATTTTACTGTAAGCATATCTGCCCAGTGCCAGATCCTCTTCTTTCCCCAACATTTCCGCCATATTGAGAAATCCCAGATACCCTCCGTAATTTGTCCCGTCGCTCCAGCTTATGCCGTTTTCACAGTAGGCAGCACACATACATGCCCAGTCCATTGCATGAAGATAATAATCAAAGGCGTGACGGAATACCTGCCAGTTTTCTTTTATGAGATCCCAGGAATTGGTAAACAATGCCCCGAAATATGTTCCATACAGACTCATGGCATTGCCCCAGTCGGTTTCCACCATCAATATATCGGTATTTTCAATAGTTTCCTTGCTGCATTCTTTAAAGCGGTTGATCCCGCCCACATGCAGATAGGTCATATTGAAATCAATTCCGGAGAAGGGTTCTTTTCTGTTGTACCATGTATAGCATTTGCGTTTGCCGGGTCCGATATAGGAGCAGTCGGGATCACAGACTTTTCTCAACCCCTCTTTAATGGTTTCTTCCAGTCTCTTCCGTTTTTCCGGACTTAAAAGGTGGAAGACCATAAGGACGAAGCTGTACTGGAAAACAAAGGAATAATTCCCCGGATTGCCCACTTCCGGAGCATCAAGATGGTAAGACATGAATTCTTCAAAATCGCTTTCCAGTTTCTTCTGCAATTCCTCATACCGTTCCGCAGGGAAAGCAAGATCCCGTCTGGTATCGGGAACAGGAAGAGAATAGGAAGAATAGAAAGAATCCTCCACCCCGTACAGAAAACCATATTTGGTGGGGAACTCTTCTCTTACACAATTTTCATCCAGTTTGATACTTTCCAGATGTTTTTCCGCAATACTTAAAGGCGGCGGCAATGGTGCATAAAAAAGGGGGGTTGTATTCCATTCATCTTCCAGAATTCTGTAAGAAAATTTCTGGACGACATCCACTTTTTCTTTTGTTGCCTTGTAATGATCCTCGCATTTCACAGGACGCGCCACAGCTCTCTGGGCATATTTCTGCGAAAGTGTGATCCATTCAGAAATCTTTTCTTCTGTCACTTCGTGGGGCTGGAGCATCTCTATCCCGCAGGGGAAGAGGAACATCATATAGCCCACACTTCCGGCAAATTCGATACGCAGTCCGGTAATACGGCTTCTTGCATCCCTCTTTACCCGGATTCTTTCCGGAGAGGATTGGAAAATAACTTGCAGCGGCACATCCGGAAATACATTCTGGGAGGTGAAAAGCACATAGTTGCGGGATAATGCACCGTCTCTGCTTTTGTCATAACAGATATCATTTTCATTATTTTCCACACTTCTTGTATGCAGACCGTCAGAAAGAGGGAGAATAATTTTTTTCCATGCCGAGATCCCGACAAGGGAATCTATGTTCATGTAGGATAGATCGGTTTCCACCATAAGGGCAGGTGTAAGAACAGAATAATCAAAGGTGATCTTTTTATTACCGGCAAGTTTTCTTGTCCACCTCACTCCGCTCCAATCATTTCTGATCTCTTCATTTTCCGGAACTTTATAGGCATTGATAATGGAGCAGGAGGTCTTTTCCCCGTCAGGAAGTAAAGAAAAGTTCCAGATAATATTTTTATGATATTGAGGGTGTCCGGAAGTATAGGTACGGGTAACGATCCCGAAGGAGGGCATACTGTAATCCAGCAGACCATCGCCCTTGGAAAAACCGAAACGCCCGAAACTGTTGAAGGCATTTCCGGTTCCGGGAGTATAGGAGGCAAGATCCATCTCTTGAGTTACTTTCTTTCCTTCCAACATTTCCGGAAGGGGGGCAACTTTTTCAGGAATAAGAATATTGCCTTCCTCATCAAGAATTCTTGCAGAAAACTTACAGGGAAGAGTTTTTTCCGTATTGTTGGCAAGAGTTACCTGCAGAAGATTTTTCCCTTTCTGCAAGGCAACGGGAAGCTCTCTTATCTCATTATGCAGTAACGGGATACATCCTGAAACATATTCCACACCACAAACTTTCACCGTCAAAGAATAATCACACTGGAACTGAAGAAAATACTCTCCGGAAAAAGAGACATATATTTCTGCTGTGCTTACAGTACTTTCTCCGGAAGTTAGTTCCGGCTTTTCACACTTCCAATCCCAAAAACCGCTTGTCATATCAGAAAAAAATTCTCTGTCACCACCCATTTTCATATACTCCTAAATTTGCTGTATTATAAGAAAGGCTGCCTTCCTTCCGGAAAAGCAGCCAGAAAATTTACCACTCTATTTTTAATTTCCCACGATGGAATCTCTCAAATCTTCAGGAACGATCTCGCTCAACTTCACCCAGCGGCTCTCTTCGGAAGCGGACTTCATTGCCGCAAATCCCAGCATTTCTGCTGTATAAGCCTGGGGTACTGTGGTAAAGGGTGTATCTTTTCCTTCCATAAGATCCAGGAAGTGACGGGCAAGGAAGGGTCCTGCATAGTAGTGGATCTTGCTGTCATATTTGAAAGTATAGGTTTCTGTGGTAAGTTCCTTATTGAAGGGATGAAGTTTGATTTCCCCCTCATAAAGTCCCTCTTTTGCAAGGGTGATATACATACATCCTTCTGTGCCGAGGATCTCATAAACACGGCTGTGACCGGGAGCAGGTACAAAATAGGAGTGGCTGTAAGTACCGAAAATACCGTTGGAAAGGCGGATGGTACAAGTTTCATTATCCGGCACATCCACACATTCGGCAAAAACGCAGAGTTCATTAAGTTTTGCCACATCATTTACTTTCAGACCTCTGGCAACATAACTTTCCTTTGCATAACGGCAAGTGCTTCTTTCCTCGCAATCACTGCAGGTAAGGTCATTGCTCTTATTCCCGCCCACGCCGTGCATAGCGGAAACCATCATCACGCTTTCAGGTTTGGCATCGGTAAGGAAAAGCATCACATCCAGGTCATGGGTCGCCTTTTCCACCATAAAGCTGCCCCCGCCTTTGATGGTACGGCGGAAGTTGTGGTACATACCGGCACTGTCTCTTTGGGTGAACTGGAAAGAACATACTTTCCCGATCCTGCCCTTTTCAATAAACTCTCTTGCCTTGCGGATGATGGGAGCATAACGCATACAGTGATCCACCATGACAGGGCCTTCATGCTGTTTTACAAAACGCACGATATCAGAGATTTTATCGGCAGAGGTATCCAGAGGCTTTTCCACCATGATGGGACCGTGGAAATCATCGAGGAGCTGCAGATTGGCAAGATGAGTGAAGTTGGGGGAAGTAATGATGATCCCGTCGGGCTTGCCTTTTTCCAGAAGTTCCGCTACGGTATTGTAACGGGGAATGTCGCATTTATTCCAGGCACAGCCGTTTTCATACATCTCGTCATTGGGTTCCACAACACCGGCTACGGTGACAGCACCCATTGTTGCTTCATAAAATTCAAGAGCATGACGTTTGCCCATTTCACCGAAACCGATGATACCGATACGTTTTTTCATTTTTTCTTTCCTTATTTTATAAAACAAAAAGTTATTGTTTACATTCCGGTAAAAAACTTTTCTATAATATTATACAGCCATTTCAGCAATAAGCAAATCATCTTCCTTGTATTTTTTCAACAATATTTTGTATTTTTCTGCAAATATTTCCCGGTTGAAAAATATCAGGATCTCTTTTCCAGTCTGATCCGGGGATCCGCCCAGGCATAGGCAAGGTCCGTAAGAAGATTGATAAATACAAAAAGGAAGGCACTTAATATGACAAGAGCTTTCAGCATTTGCAAATCCCCGTCATTCAAAGCATTGACTCCTTCATATCCCAGTCCGGGGATCCCGAAAAAGGTTTCCAGAAGCAAACTTCCCGTGAAAAGGAATGGCAGAAGTGTGGAACATCTTGTAATAATGGGAATAAGGGCATTTTTCAGAAGATGTTTGAAGTAGATGAAAAAAGGAGCCACACCTTTGGATACGGCTGTACGCAGATACTCTCTGTGGATCTCATTAAGAAAAACCGTTCTGTAAAAACGTACTCCGCCGCCTGTGCCATTAATAATCCCCAGGATCACAGGAAGAAGGATATACTCCATACTTCCCCAGCCCCATACGGGAAACCAGTTCAGGGTGTAGGCAAAAAACCATTGTCCGAAAATAATGAGTACAAGATAACTTACACTCATACCGGCAACGGAAACAAGCATCAGGAAACGGTCGGGGAAACGGCCTCTGTAAATACAGGAGATCATGGCAAGAATGATCCCGAATACAAGTTCTCCGAAAAATACCGGAAGCATGAGTGACAGAGAGGGAAAGATCCCTTTCCAAAGTTTTGTCCGGATAAGCTCCCTTGTATGCAGAGTACGCCCGAAATTGAAGAAGGAAACATAGGGGAATGTGGAAGAAAAGGAAACAAGTTCCGTAAAGGATGCAGCCAGCTGGCTGTCCAGAAATACTCTTGCTTTCCTGGTAAAAACAACCTTCCGGAGATGCACTTTTCCTCCTTCCGGTACGGTGATGACAAGAGTTCCCGGGGCGGAGGCAAGTTCGATCTCCCTTTTACCGTCAATAACAAACTCTTTTCCGTCAACACAAAACGTCCCGTTTCCATAGATCGTTACGTATACGGGAACAAATTTTCCATTTTTCTTTTTCTGTTCAAACAATCTTGTAAAAACACATTTATCCCCGCTTTTGAGTTCTGCTCCGCCATTGGTAAAGGCATCTCCGGAAACGGTCAGAACTGCGGAAGAAAGGAGCCGGGGCGAGGAAAAGTCTGCCTGTCTGTAAATTTCCGTATGCTGTCTTGCCCCCCAGAACAGGGGTTTATTTGATCCCAATGCCTCCCGCATATTTTCCAGCTCCTCCGCAGAGGGATTTTTTCCCAATACAGTGGAAGCCGGATCTCCTGCGGCAACACGGAACAGAACAAAGGTCACGATCAGTACCCCCGCCATGATAAGGAGGGAATACAGGATCCTTTTTACGGCATATTGAAACATTGTTACGTTTTTCCTCCGGATTTCATTTGCAAAAATCTCTTTTATAAGTTAAATTACTCCATCTTGTGCAAAAGGGCAAATATAATGAAACGATTTTTCGCTGTTTTTACAATTTTTCTTCTTTTTCTTACCGGTTTTCCGGAGATTACCCCCTGCCCGGGCAGTGAAAAAGCATTTTTGCGGCATCCCACCGGCAGCAGAGATAATTTTCATACCGGTGTTTTTGCAGCCCGTCTGAAAAGTATTTTACGCAATATTCTTCAGGAAAAAGCTCCTTACAGCACACAACTTTCCATCCGGACTGCTCCGGCAGAAAGTTCAGCAGGAAAGGATGCAGTGACCTTGCAGAAGATTTCCGGAAGAATGTATCTTTTCCTGCCGTCTGATTTTGATTCCTTCATCAGAAACAGAAAAGCTGTCAGCCAAACAGTCTCCCTTGCCCTTCTTGCCTCTCTGGGGCTTCCGGCAGAGTACTGGAAAAAGATCAGCAGCAGCTTTCCTGTTGCCGCCATAACCTATGATCTTTCGGAAACCTTTTTCCTCCAGACCATGCCTTACAGTTCCTATACCCCCGGAGCCGCCCTGCTTACCTCTTACGGGATCTACCCTGATCTGGAAAGAATTTTTTCTGTCCCCCTCCCCCCGGATTATGCCGCAGGTGATCTTTACGGGGAATATTCCACCATCCTCCTTTCCGGTATTCTGAAAAGGAAACTCTTCTCCGGGTCGGATTTTGAATCACTGCTCCGTCATGCCTGTGAAAACGGTACGGAAAAGCAAACGGGAGTCATAAAATATCTTATAAGAAAAAATCTGAAGAAAGAAAAATCCGGCAATATAACGGAAAACGCTTTTTTTCACTCAGTCATAAGAAAAAATCTCTCCAACGCCCTTCAGGTACTTTCCGTGGAAGAGCTGGAAAAACAGTATTCCCGTCTTACCGTTTTTGAAGCGGAAGATCTTTCCGGAAAAAAAAGAAAGTTTACTCTTCCTGATTTTGCAAAAAATGTGAGAGAAGTTAAAAACGGGGAATTTCTTTCTGTCCGTTTCCTTCAGGAACTTCTGCTTCTTTCCAGAAAAGCTCCGGGCAATACCGGCAACGGACTTCTCTGGCTCAGACAGAATATCATCAGAGCAAAAACATTTCCCGTCCAGGAAGGACAGGAGCTTATAGACAGGGCGGAACAGCAATTTTTCAGAGAACTGGAAAAACATTCTGCCATTGAGGGATTTCTATCCGCCTCGGAAAAATTTGCAGTTACCCCCGGCGCAAGATTTTTCCGGACGATGGAACTTCTTCAGGCAAAAGCTGATTCCGTTCCACATTTTCCCTGGGGCAGTGAAATGGAAAAACTTTTGAATGATACAGTTCCCCTCCTTGCGGAAGGTGACGGGAAACTTTTACAGTAGGCAAAAACAGACGGAAACTCCTGAACAGGAATGTTCCGCATAAAAATACGGAAAAAATCATGGCATATAAAAAGAAAAGCAAACAGGAAAAAATCCATAAAAGTTCCTTCGGGGAACGTCTGGCGGTATTTCTCATACTGCTTGTCATCATTGTGGTCATACTGGCAGCATATGCCGTTATCCGCAAAACAGCTTCCCGGATCTCCTCCGACTTCTACTTTCCCTTCCTGAAAGGGATCAAAAGTGCGGAACAGTCTGTTTCCGATTCCCTTCTGGCAATGGAAAACAAAACAACTCTTATGAAAGCTGTCCTGCATCTGCGTCAGGAAAAATTTTCCCTGATCGCCCGTCAGGCAACTTATCAGACCCTTGCCAATGAAAATGCACAGTTGCGGCGATTGCTCAAACTGCCGCCGCGGAATAATTTCAAACCGGTCTTTGCCTCACTCCTCTACAGGGATGATTCCCGGACTGCAACGGTATTCAAACTGGATAAAGGGGAAAAAGACGGGATAACCCCGGGCTGTATTGTGGTCACCGTGGTTCCGCTGGAAGGAACAAAGCACAGTATTGCGGCAGTGGCGGGAAGAGTAACGGAGGTATCCCGTCATACCTCTACAGTGGCAAGCATTTATGACAAGGAATTCAAATTGAGTGTGACCTTCTCCGGGGCAAATGCCGTCATGCAGGAGCTGCCCGGTGTGGAACGCCCCATGACAGGGATCAATTTTGTCCCTGTGGATACAAAAATCCGGCAGGGAGACATGGTACGCACCTCTTTCCTTACCGGCAATGCCCCCGGCGGACTGCCTGTTGGAAAGATAGCGGCGATCAAGCCCCGGCAGGCGGGAGTGGCAAAAGATCATGTGTATCAGCAGACAGCCATTCTACCCTTTGCGGATCCCGGGAAACTGTATTTTGCCGCTGTATATGTGAAAGCTCCGGCAAAACAGATATCCGGCAGCAGGGCAAAATCTCTTCCGGCATATAGAAAAGTAAATAATACCAGACAGAAAAGCAAACAGGGATATTGATTCGTATGACAGTAAAGTTTTTTTACATCTGTTTTTTTCTGATCCTTGCAGTTCCCTGTGAGCTTCTTTTGCAGAGTTTCGGTCTGTCTTTTCCCTTTGCGGCGTTCTTTATCTTTTATACAGCCACCGCATTCGGCTGGAAATATGCTCTTCCTGCGGCAGTTGCAGCATCCTGCGGTCTGGATCTGGCAGTAGGGGAAGTCCATTTTTATTCCCTTGCAGGATTATTTTTGACCATGCTGCTTTCCCGTTTCTGGCTGTATAAAGTGGAATCGGACTCTATTTTTCTGCACATCATCCCAGGCGGACTGATCCCCGTTATCATGCGGGGCAGCTCTTTTGTTTTTCACGGAGGAACCTCCCTGCATGAATTTCTGTACAATCTTGCTGGTCTGCTGGGGAGCATCGTTTGCGGTATGATCTATCTGCCGCTGTTGATCCTTCTGCTGGATACCCTGAATGAATCCATGGGACTTGCCCTGTACTCCAATGCAAAACTTGAACTGGAAAAGGATGAGTAAAATATGGCACGGATAAAAAAAGATCTTTCAGATACTCCCGTATCCGTAAACGGAAAAGGCAGGAGCTCCCCCCGTACAAAAAAAAGTTCCGGGGAAGAAATGGATAAATTAAAAAATTATGAACCCACTTCCGATACCCGGCCTTTCCTCCGGATCGGTATCATTGCCTTTTTCATCATGGTATGCTATACGGTCATTGCTTTGCGTCTGTGGGAGCTGCAGATCCTTTCCGGCAGCAAATATCAGGAAAAAGCGGCAAGACAGTATGCCAGACAGATCCGGATACCGGCAGTGAGAGGAAGGATCTTTTCTTCCGATAATCAACTTCTTGCAGGCAACAAAGTATCCTATGATATTGTTTTTCATATTTCCGAAATGCGGCAATCCCCCAAATTTTATAAAAATGTGAAACATATCTACAAATGTGCCTCACAGGCTATGACCGTCATCGGCAGGAAAATGGATATAACGGAAAAGGATATCATTCACCGTATGACCATTTATCCGGGTATTCCCATGACCATCTGTAAAAACCTCACAGCAGTGGAACTTGCCCGTATTACGGAAATGCAGCCGCCCATCCAGGGGCTGGAAGTGGTTCCTGTCCCGGGAAGATATTATCCCGGGAAAAGTTTTGCCGCCCACCTTATCGGTTATACAGGAACAAGTGATCCGGGAACAGCAGAGGACAGAAGGGAATTTTTCTATTATCTTCCCGATCCGGTGGGACGCGCCGGAGTGGAAAAACTCTGCAATGATGCGTTGCGCGGGGCTCCGGGAAAACGGCTTGTCATCGTGGACCACAGAGGCTTTGTCCATAAGGAGGCGGAAGCTCCCCAGAAAGCGGAAAACGGTTCGGATGTCGTGCTTACGATCAATGCAAAGGCCCAGAAGATCGCAGAAAACCTTCTTGCAGGAAAAAGAGGGGCGATCACTGTACTTGATGCCAATACGGGGGAGATCATTGCCATGGCATCAGCCCCCTCTTACGATCTGAATGAATTTATACCCCGGATCTCTTCAAAAAAATATAAAGCACTTTTATACCATCCGGGTCAACCCTTCCTCAACCGCAGTGCATTCGGTTCCTATATGCCCGGATCAGTGATCAAACCTCTTGTGGCAATGGCACTGCTTCAATCGGGAAAGAAAGAGAAGGATGATACGATCCGCTGTGACGGCTACACCCCCATTGCAGAAGCAAAGATCAAGTGTACCGCCTATCTGCGCGGCGGGCACGGTAAACTGGATCTTGCGCGTGCCATTGAATTATCCTGCAATGATTATTTTATCGAAGCGGGCAAAATACTTGGGATCCATACCATTTCCTCTTTCTTTTCTTCATGCGGTATCGGTAAAAAATCCGGATTTCTTCTTTCGGAACGTTCCGGCCGCCTTCCCGATCCGAAAAGATACCGGAACTGGAATATTTATGATACAGCCCTTGTTTCCATCGGTCAGGGCAAAATTGAAATAACCCCGCTTCAGGCAGCACTTTACACAGCAGCCATCGCCAATGGAGGCACATTATACAAACCTATTCTTGTAAAAAATATAAAAGAGGAAAACGGCAGGGAACTTTTCAGTGCCGCACCGGAAAAAAACGGGCATCTTCCGGTATCATCCTCCGTTATTGATGCGGTAAAACAGGGAATGTTCCAGGCTGTCCACTCTTCCATGGGAAGTGCAAGGAGATCAAGAAACAGTTTTATTTCCCTGTCCGGCAAAACTGGTACAGCAGAAGTCGGTCCTAAGAATGCCCGCTATAAAAATACCTGGTTTATCGGCTTCGGCACTGTTCCTGCGGACGGCAAAAGGAAAAAGGCAACCACTTACGCTATTTCCATACTTATCACCCATGGAGAATCCGGAGGCCTCACCTGCGCCCCCCTTGCCAGAGAATTTTTTGAACGATTTCTGCAATGACCGCATAAAAAAAGGATCCGTCTCATTCTGAAACAGATCCTTTTTTTCTTTACTGTACGGAAAACTTCAACTTATTTTCCCACAAGATCAAGTTTATCCAGACTTACAGCAAGTTCTTCATCGGTGGGGATGTAATCCCCCATTTTCCCGTCATTGAACTTACCATAGGAAACCATATCAAAGTACCCCGTTCCGGTAAGACCGAAAAGAATGGTTTCCGCTTTGTTCTCCTCACGGCAGCGGATGGCTTCTTTGATGGCAACACAAATGGCATGACTGCTTTCCGGTGCAGGAAGAGTTCCTTCCGTACGGGCAAAGAGTCTGGCGGCTTCAAAGACTTTTGTCTGTTCCACAGTGGTAGCTTCGATGAGATGGTCATCATAAAGCTGGGATACCACAGGACTCATGCCGTGATAACGCAAGCCGCCGGAGTGACTGGCTGCCGGCATAAAGGAACTGCCCAGAGTGTACATTTTTGCAAGCGGACAGATCCTGCCGGTATCGCAGTAGTCATAAGCATATCTTCCTCTCGTCAGGCTGGGACAGGAGGCAGGTTCCACGGCAATGAAACGGTAATCTTCCTCGCCGCGCAGTTTGGCTCCCATGAAAGGGGAAATGAGTCCGCCCACATTGGAACCGCCGCCGGCACAGCCGATGATCACATCCGGCTTGATACCGTACTTATCCATGGCAGCTTTTGCTTCAAGTCCGATAATACTCTGATGCAGAAGCACCTGGGTGAGAACAGATCCCAGAACGTACCGGCAGGAAGGTGTATTCATTGCCTTTTCCACCGCTTCGGAAATAGCGCAGCCCAGACTTCCCACTGTGCCGGGGAATTCTTCCAAAATCTTCCTGCCCGCTTCCGTTGTCATGGAAGGGGAAGGAGTCACATCTGCGCCATAAGTACGCATGACTTCCCGGCGGAAAGGCTTCTGTTCATAGGAACATTTCACCATATATACATGGCAATCCAGTCCGAAAAAGGCACACGCCATGGAGAGAGCTGTTCCCCACTGTCCTGCACCGGTTTCGGTAGTGACACTTTTCAATCCCTGTTTTTTAGCGTAATAAGCCTGGGCAATGGCTGAATTGAGCTTATGGCTTCCGGAGGTATTGTTCCCTTCGAATTTATAATAGATCTTTGCGGGAGTGTTCAGGGCTTTTTCAAGGAAGTACGCACGCACCAAGGGGGCGGGACGGTACATCTTGTAAAAATTGAACACGTCATCCGGAATGGGGAAATATGCGGTCGTATCATCCAGTTCCTGCTGAACGAGATCTTCGCAGAAGACTTTTCCCAGTTCCTCTGCGGTGATGGGCTGCATGGTGGCAGGATTCAGCAGGGGAGCAGGTTTGTTTTTCATATCAGCACGGACATTGTACCATGCGCGGGGCAATTCATCTTCAGGCAGATAGATCTTGTAAGGGATCTCCTGTGTTTTTGTCACTGTTTTACAATTTTTTTTCATTTCTTCCATACTCATTTTTTAGCCCTCCCTGAATAAAAACACCCCTTCCGGCTCTTTTTCCGCAAGGGGTTCCGTTAAAAAAAAACGCGGATCAAACATCCTTGTCCGATCCGCCATGACTGCTTGCTGCTTTTTTTTACGCAAAAACCCCGGCCATGGCATAAGTACGCCAACGCCAGAAAAAGAAAGAAGAGTTGTTCATCGTATAAGTTTTCATAATGGGAATAATTTACACGGGAAAGAAAAATTTGTCAAGGCATTTTTTGATTTTTTTTCATTTTTTCTTTCTTTATTCCTGTGTTATACTGTGGAAAGAATCTCTTTCCCGTGGTATATTAATAGGATGAATAACAAAAACAATGCGGAGAAAACTATGAGCAATTTTGAAAGTATGTCCGATGCCGCCATTGAGGAAGGCATGAAAAAAATAAAAGAATTTGCAGCCGGTATCTGCAAAGAAGATTATAAAAACAAAACCGTCATCTTCCTTGCAGACGGCATGGCAGATGAAAGTTTGCCTGAACTTTCCGGAAAGACCCCTGTGGAAGCGGTGGATACCCCTTATCTGGACAGTATCGCAAAAAACGGGGCAAGCGGAACATTCCTCACTCTTCCCGAAGGCTTTCCCACCTCCTCCGACGCTGCCAATATGTCGGTAATGGGATACAGTCTTGCGCAATTCTATCCGGGAAGAGGTCCAATCGAAGCGGAAAGTCAGGGGATCGAACTCAAGGAAGATGATATTGCCTGGAGATGCAATGTCGTTTATTCTGAAGGCGGGACAAAGGGGATTCTGCGGGATTATTCCGCAGGGCATATTTCCAATGAAGTATCCTCTCAGCTTATCGCCGATCTGAAAAAACACTTTGATTCCGATAAAGTAACGTTCCATCCCGGGGTGAGTTACCGCAATCTCCTTGTGCTTCACGGTAAAGAATTCAGCAGCAATGTAGATTATTACAAGCCGGATTCCTCCCAGGATATTGCTGTAAAAGATCTCCCCTATACAGCTCTTGACGATTCAAAGGAAGCCGCCCATACGGTGGAATTCATCAATGATCTTGTAGAGAAAGCCTCTGCCTTCCTTGCGGCACATCCGCTGAACAGAGGTGTCAAATCCCCGGCAAATATGATCTGGCCCTGGAGTCCGGGTAAAAAGCCTTCCTTCACATCGTTTACAGAGAAGTACGAAGGAAAGACCGGGGCAGTCATCAGCGCGGTGGATGTGATCAAGGGGATCGCAAAATGTGCAAAAATGGATGTGATCGAGGTAGCCGGGGCAACCGGCTTTACCGATACAAATTACGAAGGGAAAGCCCTTGCCGCCCTGAAAGCATTAAAAGAACATGATATGGTATATCTGCATGTGGAAGCTATTGACGAGTGTTCCCATCTGGGCGATCTTCAGCAGAAGATGTTTGCCATTTCCCAGTTTGAAAACCGTCTGGTCAAACCGGTGATGGAAGCCTTGAAAGGCTGTGATGTGACCTTTGCCATTCTTCCCGATCATCCTGTTCCAATCCATGAAAGAGCCCACACAAGGACTCCCGTACCGGTTGCTGTATGTGGAAAAAACATCAAACCGGATAATGTGGAAAAATACGGCGAAAGTTTTGTTAAAAACGGTTCTCTTGGAGCCATGTCCGGCGAAGAGTTCATGCGTCTGGTTCTGGGATTGAAGTAAGAAATCCCGCATTTCACAATAAAAAAAGCATAAAAAAATCTCTGCTCTTTTCTTGAAGAGCAGAGATTTTTTATTCTGTAAATGATCTTTCCGACGGCAAACGCATACCGGAAAAGATGAAATTTCTTACTTGTCTTCCTTATTGACAAAAGTAATGACTCTCTGGGGGAAGGGAATATTGAATCCGCCGCCCTCAATGGTGCCTTTAAGCTGTTCTTTCACCATCCAGTAAGCATCCCAGTATTTGTCATTGGAAACCCAGAAACGCAAGTTGAGCTGTACGGAACTTTCTGCCAGTTCAGCCACCAGAACCTGAGGAGCAGGATCTTTAAGGATGATCTCATTATTTTCCAGCATTGCCTGAAGTGTTTTCAGTACAGCGGGAAGATCATCCCCGTAAGCGACCCTTACACCGATATCCGCACGCCTTGTGGCATTGCGGGAGTAGTTGGTGACCGGTCCGCCGAAAATCGCTGAATTGGGAACAGAAACAAAGATACCGTCAACGGTTTTGAGAGTTGTGGTGAAAAGTCCGATCTCTTCAATGGTACCGCTGACAGCTCCGCTGGTAATGAAATCCCCGGTCTTGTAGGGACGAAGGATCATAAGCATGACTCCGGCGGCAACATTACTGAGAGAGTCTTTCATGGCAAGACCGATAGTCAAACCGGCAGCACCGAGAACCGTGACGATACTTGCTGTATTGACGCCGAAAAGATCAAGGATGACCAGGACGGCAAGCAGCCAGATCACGATTCTGGTGATGTTGAAAAATACTTTGTAAAGAGATTCATCCACCGCGGCGATCTTTTTGGGAGGATCGAGAATGAGTTTCTTTGCGATCCGGACACAAATACTTGCAATAACCAGTGTCACAAGGGCAAGAAGCACACTTTTTCCGAATTTCAGAATGAGGTCATCATAAGCTGCCCACATTCCGCAGAGCGTTTCGATAAAAGAGCAGTTTTCCTTTGCGGGACAGGCTTCCGCCCCTTTTTTTACAGCTGCGGCTGTCTGGGCAGCGATCAATGTAAATACAGTTCCCATCTTTTTCCGTTCTTTTTTGTTTTATTTTGAGGAAGGTGGATAACTTCTTTTTCTGCCGGTACTTATTTTTTCACGCTGTACACAGCAGATACTTTATCAATATCAGCAACATCTCCGGACAAAGTGAAGATAAAGGAGCTGTGATAGCTGCCTTCTTTCAAAACATACTCTGCCTTGAAGGTCTGCCATTTATCAGTAAGAGAGAACGCCCGTACTGTGGGGTTTTTTGCACTGCTGACCGCAAGGGAGAGATTTCCTTTTCCTCTGGCGACAACAGTTACAGTAAGTTTACACTCTTTTTTCCGCAGATTGTAGATATTCTGGTAGAAGGTCATCCCTTTGGTAAGACGGACGAAAGAAACATTGCCTTCTTTCATTGCCTTTGCCACACCTTTGCGGAAGTCCCAGATATAGGGAACAATTTCCCCTTTGGCATTTTTCTTTCCGGGAACAGTATAATCCATATCCCGGTTGGAAAGCATTTCATTTCCCATAAGCAATTCACGGACTCTTACACTGGAACCTGCGGCAAAAGCACCGTCTTCACCCGGTTTACGGTTGGAACCGTGTTCGGCACGGGTACCGTTGATCATCTCTTTATCTTTGCCGGGAACGTTGTTATAGGCAGAATATACCGATGTGGGAGAACAGACGGTATCAATGAATCCAACAGAGAAAACAACAGGGCATTTGATGAGTCTTGCAAAGTTTGCCACATCAAAGTAAGCGGAATTTTCCTTTGCTTTGGCGGGCTCGACTTTGGCATATCTGCTTCTCAGGAGTTTGGGCCAGCCTTCTTTCTGGTTATTGTCAGCACCGCGGTGGTCTGCCATGGCAGGACCGCCGGGACATGCAAGAGTAATATCCTTATCCAGAGCTGCGGCAACGATGGTCTGGCATCCACCGAAACTGGGTCCTGCGGCAATCAGATCTTTTCCGTTCCATTCGGGACGGCTCTTCAGGTAATCCAGGGAGCGGACGATACGCAGAAAGATCTTTCTCGGAGCATATTTTTCTTTATCATGGATATTGTTATACTGGTAGTTGGCAATATCAGGACGTTTTCTCAAAGCAGCTTTCTCCTTGCTGTCCCGGATAAAGTTTTTGGTATCATGGATATTCATGGCAAAGACCATGACATCTCTGTACACTGCTTCGGTCACAGCGGGACTGGAACCGATCCAGCTGGCTCCGCCGAAAGTGATTTTGGCAGGAAGTTTCTTTCTTGCAGAGTAACGGGGAATGGTAAGGATACCGGCGGCGTTCACTTCCCCGTCTTCGATCCTTACATCATAGATCTTTACAAGATTTTTATTTTCCGCATTGTAAAATTCTGTTGCTTCACGGCAGGTGATCTTCGGAGTACGGGCGCGGAGTTTTTTGATCTCATTTGCCCAGTATGTTTCAAAATCAGCAGGCATCTTTGTTCCGGAAACGATCTTGAGGGGCTCCACGCCGGCTCCGGCAAAACGGGTAATGGCTCTGCCTTTGAGATCTTTATAATCTTTGGCAGTGAGAGTAAGGAGCATAAAACCGGGTCTGTCCAGTTTTCCTTCGATGATAACAGGTTCTTTACCGGATACAATGGAACCTTTTTTCCTGAATCCGCCGTCCCCTTCAAGCACATAGTCGATCTTTACATTTTCAAGGATCTGCACGGTGGAAAGAGCTTCATCCATATACTTTACACTTTCGGGCTGAACCATCCATACTTTGAAACGGATCGTTTCCCCCTGTTTGTAAAGGGCATTATCCCTTTCTGCATAAGCAATGATCTTTGCCGGGACCTTTGCCTGTGCGACACTCTTTTTTGCTTTAACTGCACCACTTGCCCCGTAGGAGGCAAAAAGCAGCGTTCCCGCGATCAATGCGGACATTACGTTGTAAAGTTTCATTTTTTTTCCTTTCTTTATATTATTTTGGAAATATTCTGATTTCTGTTTCATGTTCTTATACTATAATACACAAAAAGCGGCATTTCAAGTTACAGCAACAGACGGAAGGAAAAATATTTCAAACTTTTTCCCTTCTAAAAAAAAACGGGGATCCCTGTCAGGCCCCCTCTGACGGAATTGCCGCAGCCTCTCTGCGTGCATGATCAATGTCCGGAAAAACCTTTAATTTCTCTCCAGTTCTTCATCGCCATGATCTTTTATCCATTGCCGCAAATGATCCACAGCAGCTCCCCCCACATCTGCACAGCAGTTGGAACAGAAGATGATACCGTCGGTCTTCCCTTTTATCAGGTACTCCCGGTAAACTTCCAGTTCGAAATCGATCTCTTCGACGGTAAGAGCTTTTCCTTCTCCGTAATTCCAGATATAACAGCCGGTCATGTGTTTTTTACCCGGAGTCATTACCAGCATTTTATCAAGATCCTCCCGCAAAGAAGAGCGTTCGGCAGCAGTACGCATGTTCCAGTAAGTGATCCCGTCAAATTCTTTCAAGTATTCTTCCACAGGCCAGACAAGACCTTTTTTGTACCAGACGACCCACAGATCCAGTTTCCGGGATAAAGAAGTGTGCAGCAGGGAACGTATTTTCCGCACCTCTTCCAGAGAGTATCTTGCCCACCGGGGATCTTCCGCCGTCCCTCTGCGGAAAAAATCATCAAAGACCGCCCCCACAACATTGGGATATTTCTCCGCCTGACGGATCACCTCTTTTACATCGCTTGTGTCATCATTACGCAGACTGCTGGCATCCCCCAGTGCCGACCAGATGACTTTGGGGTTGTTTTTCATCTTTTCCGATTCGGCATCAAATGGGGGAAAAGGTTTTCCATTCATCACCACACGGAATATATTGGGTACATCCAGATATTCCGCACCGGCAACGGCATCAAGGGTGTTGCCGTCAGGTACTTTCCAGCTTTTATTTGCGGAAACTTTCTGGTGACTCATCACATCCTGCCCCCAGATCCATAAACATTCTCTTAATTTCATAAAACGCTTCTCCAAAACTGCAATAAGTACAAATCCATGAAAAAAGTAATATACACCTGCGGAAAAAGTTGTCAATGGCTGAAAAATTGAAAAAGAGAAAAAAATATTGCTCTGAAAAGGAGTTGGAGAGGGTTTATTTCTTGACATTATTTCCCTGAAGTGGTATATTACTTATCTGAAAACAACGGAAACTACTGTGTTATCTGTTTCCGGTATAACATAAAATCCGGCAGTATGCCAAAAAGGAAAGACGTAAAAATGAACATCTATCGTGAATTGAAGGCCCGCGGCTTTATCTATCAGGAAACTGACAGTAACGCCATTGAAAACAAACTGACAAATACCCGGGTCACATTTTACGTAGGCTTCGACCCCACCGGAAACAGTCTGCATGTGGGCCATCTTCTCCCGGTGATGGCAATGCGTCTTTTGCAGAAGGCCGGTCACGTTCCGGTCGTTCTCGTCGGCGGAGCCCCCGCCCAGATCGGAGATCCCTCCGGCAGATCCACTGCCAGAAATATGCTTACAAAAGAAACTGTGGCGGAAAATGCCCAGTGTCTGAAAAATCAGCTTGCCAGATTCATCACCATGGAAAACGGTCAGGCTCATTTTGTAAACAACAATGACTGGTTCAAAGATCTTTACCTTCTGGATTTTCTCAGGGACATCGGCAGCCGTTTTTCTGTAAACAGGATGCTTTCCCAGGAATCAGTGAAGCAGAGATTGGAAAACGGGCTTTCCTTCCTGGAATTTTCCTACTCTCTGTTGCAGGGATATGACTTCTATTACCTCAACAAGACTCTCGGCTGTACTATGGAATTCGGCGGTCAGGATCAGTGGGGCAATATGGTTGCCGGTACAGAACTCATCCGCAGAATGTCCGATGAAAAAACAGAAGTACACTGCCTTACCATTCCTCTTCTTATGAATCCTGCAACCGGTCAGAAATTCGGTAAATCCATCGGCGGTACCAGCGTCTGGCTGGATCCCGCCCGGACGACAGTCTTTGATTACTACCAGTTCTGGAGAAACTGTGATGACAGCATGATCGCCGACCTGATAAAGAAATTTGCTCTGGATATTCCGGTGGAAGAAGCGGATGCCCTTGTAAATTCCGGCAATATCAACCGGGCAAAAGAGATCCTTGCTTATGAGGCGACCCGTCTTGCCCACGGCGATGAGGAAGCGGCGAAAGCCTATATCCAGGCAGGTCTCAAATTCGGTTTTGCCGATCCGGAAAACAAGATCCCCACAACAAGCAGTATTGCAAAGATCTCTGCGGCAAGTACACAAGTGGAACTTCCCACGGCAAAAATTTCTGCCTCTCTCTTTGAAGGGGAAGGCGTGGGTCTTGCCAAACTTATCGTGGAAGCAGGTCTTGCAAAATCCACTTCTGATGCAAGAAGACTTGTTCAGGGCAATGCCGTTTCCATCGATGATGTGAAAGCCAACGATGTAAACAAACGTTATCTTGCCGGGGAACTGCCCGGTAAATTCATCCTGAAGACCGGGAAAAAGAACTTCAAACAAATCGTGATCGAATAAACGAAAGGGTTCTGTCCAGTGATCGAAAAATTACAGAAAGTCCTTGATGAACATGTAAAAAACAATCTGGAATGCGGTTGTCAGCTTACCGTTTATAAAAACGGGGAACTTCTCTGTAATCTTTGTTCCGGGTTCCTTGACAGAACAAAAAAAGTCAAAGTGACCCCCCAAACGCTTTTCCCTGTATTTTCCGCAGGGAAAAGCGTTCTTACGACCTTATGCCATATTCTTGTAAAAGAAAAACTTTTTTCCTATGAGGATAAAGTATGTGATCACTGGCAGGAATTTGCGCAAAACGGTAAAGAAAATATCACCGTAAGAAATATCCTTTCCCACCGCGCGGCATTATGGACGTTTCCGGCGGAATTCCCTTATGAGGATTATTACTGCTGGCAAAAGGCATCTGTGGAATTGGAAAAATCCCCCTTGTTGGGAACAGTCGGCGGTTTCCATGAATATCACGCTTATACCTACGGGACGCTGTTGGGGCGTTTTCTGGAAAAAGCGGCAAAAAAAGATCTGCAAAGTTTGCTGACGGAAAAGATCCTTGCACCACTATCCCTTGAAAATGATTTTTTCTGGGGGGCGAAAAATAAGGACTGGAAATTGGGAAAAGAGATAGCCAGGATCGTACCCTATCAGGATGAAAAAGGCAAAGATGTGGATTCCGAATGGTTGAAGATCAATAGAGAAAACCTTCTTCTGGACGGACTGAACCCCTCCACCAATACTTTATGCAATGCTCATGCACTGGCCAAAATCCATGCTTCCTTACTGGAAAAGGGTGTAGATGATATTCATTTGCTTACAGAAAAAGATCTGGAAGAACCATTGAAAATACAGCGGAATCCCCTTTATCCTGTACAGAAAACAGATTGGGATAAATTCGGTCTGGGGTATGTATTATGCGGACCGGAAGAACCATGGAACCGGATGTTCGGACAGGCGGGAGCTTGCGGGAGTGAAGGGTTTGCGGATAGAAAAACCGGTATAGCGGCAGGGTTGACAAGGAATCAGCTTCTTGCCTCTGATCCGGATTATCCTTTACGCAATGCGATCTCAAAAATTCTGGATATTCCGGAAAGGATCTGGTAAAAAAAGGAGGAAATCATGAAAAACAGAAAAGGAAAACTTATTTACCTTACGAGACTTGTTATTGCATTTCTTTTTCTTTTCCTTCTTCTTGCCGTTTTTCTACTGCCGCAAGGGGAATGGTCTCTTCTCCTGAAGAGTCAGTATGCCCCGGCGGCAATGAGAAGCATAGCTCTTTCGGCAACGATTTCCATTGCAACGGTCATTCTGCTTACTGTTATCACTTTTTTTGCAGGCAGATTCTATTGTTCCTTGCTCTGTCCCCTGGGCACCTGGCAGGAACTTGTCACATTTGTCCCCACAAAATGCGGTAAAGAAAAAGATTTCCGTAAAACACGCCTTCTCATTGCCGGATCCGTATTCGGGCTTCTGGTCGTTTCCTGCAATCTGGGATTCCTTCTCTTTGATCCCTATTCTCTCTTCGGGAGGATGGTGCGCGCCTTTTCCGTTTCATCCATTGTGATCTTCCTTGTTATCACCATATTGACAGTATGGAAAAAGAGATTTTTCTGTTCCTCCGTCTGTCCGGTGGGGACACTTCTGGGGTTGTTTGCGGAAAAAGGGGTATATAAACTGCAATTCAATGAAAAGTGTGTGAAGTGCGGCAAATGTGTAAAAAACTGTCCCGCAGGGTGTATGGATACGGCGACATCTTCCATTGATAACGGAAGATGCGTGAGATGTCTGAAATGTATGAGCGTGTGTCCTGTTGAGGGGCTCTCCTTCAGCAGAAAACCTCTTCTTGGTCCGCAGGATGATTCCCGGAGAAAATTCCTTGTGGACGGCAGCATTTTTGTGGGGGGAATGATCCTTGGGAAGATCGCTTCCTCCATTGCGGCAAAATACAGTAAAAATCTTGCTCATCCGGCAACCGGGATCCTGCCACCCGGGGCTGGTTCCCTTACAGAATTTTTCAGAAAATGTACCGCCTGTCAGGCGTGTACTGCCGTCTGTCCGGAAAAAATCATTCTTCCGGCAAAAGGCGGGACGGGGCCTGTGTCACTGGATCTTTCCGGAAAAGGTGCGTGCAGATTTGATTGCAGAAAATGTATTGAGGCGTGTCCCACAGGTGCATTGAAAGATCTCACACTTAACGGGAAACGATCCTGTAAAATAGCATTGGCAGTCCATCTTCCGCAAAACTGTATTGCTTTTCAGGATGAGGAACAATGTGGGCTGTGTGCCGATGCCTGTCCGGTAAAGGCAATTACTTTACGGAAAAACGGCACTCCCAGACCGGTAAAGAAGGAATTATGTATCGGCTGCGGAGCGTGTCTGAAAGCGTGTCCGGCAAGTCCTGCTGCAATTAAAATAGATCCCATTCCCCGGCAGATCCTTGTTAAAAAAATCGCTTTGAATAATGAAAAATAACAGAATGAACCAACTTATATAAAAAGGAGTTTTTATAATGAAAAAATATTTTATTTTCTCCATATTCCTTTGCCTTTGCCTCCTTCTTTCCGCCTGCTGTACCGGGAGAAAAGGTACGGAGTATGATAAAGCAAAACAGTTGATCCGGGAGGGGAAAGCAGAATGTGTCCTTCTGCGGGAGGGAAAGATCCTTCATATCGAAAAAGGAAGAGGGGTAAGTCCCCTTCTTGCCATGTCAAAAAAATATGACAGAGAAATGGCTGGCGGCGAAATCGTGGATAAAGTCATAGGACGGGCTGCGGCAGCTATTGCCATCAATGGAAAAGTAAAATATGTTCACGCTCTGATCATAAGTGAAGATGCGGTGGAATTTCTGAAAAAACATGATATTACCTGTTCCTGGGATCTGAAAGTAAAACGGATCCTCAACCGCACCCGCACAGATCTGTGTCCTCTGGAAAAGAGTGTGGAAAGGATCCATGACCCGGTAAAGGCACAGAAAGCATTGGAAGCAAAGATAAGGCAGATGATGAAAAAAAAATGAGCAGTATTTTTTTCTCTCTCCAGAAAAAAATAACAAAAATAAGGAGAAAAGTATGGACAGACGGGAATTTTTAAAGACTCTGGCAGGTGTTGCTGCGTTGGCCCCCCTCGCCCACCTTTCCGCAAAAACCGGTATGGATAAAGTGCCGGAAGGGATCAGAAAATCAGGGAAAGTAGATAGAAGGAAGTATAAAGATACGGCTGTTTCCCTTCCTCTTCTGGGCTTCGGCATGATGCGGCTCCCCCGTTTGAAAAACGGTAAGATCGATGAAAAACTTGCGGTGGAAATGGTGGATAAAGCCTTGAAAAATGGTCTCAACCACTTTGATACAGCCCATATGTATCACCGGGGGGACAGTGAAAGATTCATCGGGAAGGTATTGAGCAGATACCCCCGGGAAAGTTATACTCTTGCCAGCAAAATGCCCTGGTACGCCAAAGATGCCGCAGGTGTGGAAAAGATCTTCAATGAACAGTTGAAACGGTGTAATACTCCCTATTTTGACTTTTATATGATCCACTCTCTGGGCAGAAAAAACTGGGCGACCGCAGAAAGATTGAAGACATACGATTTTCTCCAAAAGATGAAAAAAGAGGGGAAGATCCGGCATCTGGGCTTCTCCTTCCATGACAAGCCGGAGGTATTGGAAGAGATCGTTAAAGCAAAGAAATGGGATTTTGCCCTGATCCAGATCAATGCTCTGGATTGGAAAAATTATAAATCAAAAGAACAGTATGAGATCCTGACAAAGAACAATATTCCGGTCATGGTCATGGAACCCCTGCGGGGAGGATCCCTTACGAAACTCAATAAACATGCCACTGAGATCCTGAAGAACAAAAATAAAGATGCATCCATCGCCTCCTGGATGTTCCGCTTTGCGGGAAGTCTGCCCAATGTATTGTGTGTGCTTTCCGGTATGAGCAGAATGGAACATCTGGAAGAAAATATAAAGACTTTCACTTCTTTCAAACCTCTTACAGAAGCGGAACGCACCACACTTGCTCTTGCCATTGGAGCGTATCAGAAACGCCTTGCCGTTCCCTGTACAGCCTGCCGGTATTGTCTGCCCTGCCCCACAGGAGTCAACATTCCCGCTGTATTCACCTTTTACAATGAATACAAACTGGATGGGGACAGAAAAGCATTTCTCAAAAAGATCAAAAATCTTCCGGCGGAAACAGGTCCGGAAGAGTGTGTGAATTGCGGAAAATGTACGAAACACTGTCCCCAGCATATCCGGATCCCGTCTGAACTCAAAAAGATCAGAGAAGATATTGCAAAGGGATAAATAACGGAAAAATTTGTATGGGAAAAGAAACTCTCTCTCATTTTCTTCTGGAACTTCTGGAGAAAAACGGAGTCCCGGAAAGTTCCTGGGACTACTATTCCCATACAATGGAATTATCCGGCTTTTTCCAGCCGGATAATATTTTTATATGGAAAAAAGGTATTGCCGATTATACGGACGGGGTGAAACAGCATCACCGTTATGTGATAAAGTATCTTCTTTCCGGAAAAAGTTCCTGTTATCTGGATGATCATAATCTCACCCTGAATGCAGGGGAATTTTTTATTATTTTCCCCTATCAGCGTCATAATGAACTGCCGCCTTCTGCGAATGAAAACTGGGAAATACTCTATATCAATTTCATGGAATCCGCAGGAAGCGAATTTTCCATTCTGCCCCTGAAAAACCGGGTATTCACCCCTGATGAAACAGAACAGGAACTTATAAAAAAACTTTGTACCAGCTGTATAAGCAAAGAAGATACAGGAAAAACCGATGCAAGAATGGCTCTTGCCTGGCTGATAGCAAGATTGATGAGCAAAGCGGAAAATAAAGTATTATCCACGCCGAAACATACCAATTTGGCAGATGAGATCACTGAATATATCTCCCGCAATCTGGATAAAAAACTTACGATCGCCCATCTTTGCAGCAAATTCAATATCAGTGCCACTACCTTACGCAGAATCTTTGCCGCCCAGCCGGATAATTCCGGCAAATATACCTCCCCGGGAGCTTTTATCCGGCACCTGAAACTTTTACGCAGTGCCGAATGGCTGTTGTCCGGCAAAAACACCCTGAAAGAGATTGCCGCCTTCTGCGGATATTCCGATCAGTTTGCCTTCAGCAGAGCCTTCAAAAAAATCAATGGTTTTTCCCCCAGCAAATTGAGAAAAAAATAATTCTCTGTTGTTATTTTTCATTTTTTCCGTGAAAATGATGTTTCTTTGATAAAAAAATATAGTTATGGTACTTTCTGACATATTTAAGGCGTTTTCTGCTATTGCATTTTTATGATAACAGAGTAAAATTATATAATATGATAAGGGAAAAGAAATATCAAAGGCTTTTCCAATCTCTGAAAAATATAAAAAACAGTTTGGAAAAATAGAAAGATAGAATAAAAAGAAGGAGGAAAAGATGATGGCTCATTACACAAAGAAAGATTTTTCCGTTCAGGCAGGAAGCAAATTTTCCCATACCTGTGGGTATGGGAACCGGATCCGGTTCACCCTTATCGAATTATTGGTGAGTGTTACTTGTCAAATAGGTGTTTTACCGTTGTATTGCCTCAAAAAAATTCATAAAAACTGCGCATCCTTACGCCCGTCAGGGCGCACTTCACGTTTGTCGCAGGCAAACTCTTCACACCTTCACATCTTCACTCAATCAGCGTTCACGCTGATTGAACTTTTGGTGGTTATTGCCATCATTGCCATTCTTGCGGCAATGCTTCTTCCGGCATTGAACCGGGCAAGGGAAACCGCCGAAGCCGTTTCCTGCAAAAACAATCAGAAACAGCTTGGGCTTGTCCTCCAGTATTATCAGGATTCCAGTAAGGGCTGGGTCATGCAGAGCAACAGTAACAGTGTGGTCATCAAAAATCACTGGGTCCCCTTTCATCTTGCCCGTACTACAGGGCTGGAATTCAACGGCTACCTGGATAAAAGACTGAAAGCCTACGGCTGCCCCTCCCCGAAATATACCATTGACAGCGTAGGGTATCTCGCCCATATTCTTTATGGTACAAGAATGATCACAAGCGGTACCGGAGTAACTTGGATCAAAGTCTTTGAAGAAGACCAATACAGAGGGTATTATGTGAATCTTGAGCGTTATATCAACAGTCTCACCTCCCCTTACAAGGCCTCCCCCTCCCAGTTCCATTTCTTTGGAGATACAGTAACAAATACTGTTACAAAAAGAGCTGTTCTGCAATCAGCAAACTATTATACATACGACCAGAGCAATTATCTTGCAGCCGGCATTGTCCATACCCGTCACGGCAAAGCTGCCAATCTCTGGTTCGTTGACGGTCATGTGGAAGGGCTGACTCCCGCTGTATTCAAGAAAAATTGTTACAGGATCAATGTTTACCGTACAAAAGACGGTACTTACATCAAATAAGATATTCCCGCTCTTTTTATCCGGTTGGTCTTCTGCCGGATAATTTTTATACAGACAAAATCATAATATAATATAAGGAAAAAAAATGAAAAAAATTCTTACCATCCTTGCGGGATTTTTCTGTGCTTTTGCACTTTCTGCAACAGATCCCTCCCTTGTTCTGCATCTCAAATTTGATGAGGGTGAGGGTGATGTCATCAAAGACCATTCCGGCAAGGGGCATGATGCAAAACTTGTCAACGGCAACTGGGAAAAATTCGGAGTGAGAGGGAGTGCCGTTGAATTGAACGGCAAAAATGCGTATGTCAATATTCCCTGGAGCAAAGATCTTGACCTTACGGAAGAATTCACTTATTCGATATGGTTCAAGATGCAAAATACCAAACGGGGCATGAACCTTTTTGCCAGAGGCAATTACAATATAGGTTTCCAGTGTTATGTTTATGATTCCTTTATTTCCTTCCACAGCAGAAATGTAAAGGGAAAGAGTCTGATCTATACCAACCTCACCTACGCCACCCGTCCTGAATCCCCCTATTATCACCTTGTTGTCACAAGCACAAAAGGGGAAAAGAAAGGGGAACGGATCTTGCGTTTCTATGTCAACGGCAAACAGAGAGCCAATGCCCGGCGTTTCGGCGGGGAAAAAGATCTGAAACTTGCGGGTGCAATGCCTGTAAACAGAAAGATCGATACCACTATCGGTAAATATTCTTCCCATGAAGGACAGTGGTTCAAAGGCATCGTGGATGAGGCAAAAGTTTACAATAGACCCCTTTCAGCAAAAGAGATCGAAGAGGAATATAAAGTTCTTTCCGTTCCGGAAGTATCCTCTGATGTAAAAAAAAAGGAACTGAAAAAAGTTGTTCTTCCGCCGCTGAAAAGTAAAAATGCGGCAATCTATATTCCTGACAGCAGACGGGGGCAGATCCCTTTCCGGGAAGTGGAATGGATCGAAGAACGCCTGAAAGAAGCCGGTATGCGTGTACGCAGGATTGCCGATAAGGATCTCGCCGCCCTCCCCTCCAGTTCCGCAGAACTTCTTGTCATGCCTTATGCAAGAATGGCTCTGGAAGGGGAAGACGCCATTTTCAAATTTCTGAAACGGGGCGGCAATGTGATCGCAGCAAGCTGTATTCCATCTGTCTATAATCCCCTTTACCCGAAAGACCCCACCAAACAGCACGGCAGAGGCTGGTTTGCCCCCTTCCTCATCCGTAAACTGGATGCAAGCTGGGCGTGGGCAAAACGCAATGCCAAAAATCCTCTTGTGATAAGTGATGAAGCCTCCACTCTTGTGGGCGATCTTCTCCCCGTATCCTATCAGGATGCAAAAGTCACCTTTACCGGGATCGACCGCTGGAATGTCATCAAGGGAAGTGACGGCGGTTACGGGGACGGTACAAACTATACTCTTGCAAGCGATGTATCTCTGGATCTTTACAGGGAACGCACTGGAGCAGCATCAGATTTTGTCCTTTACAGATACTATAATACCCAGATCTTCGGCAGTACCTTCACCAATGTGGGGGCAATCGGGGAAGGTCTTCTGAAAGGCGCAAAGGGAAAAGATGTATTCAAAGCCATCCTTCACCTTCAGGAGATGAAATTCCCACAGGAACAGGAAAAAAACTATTATAAAGATCTCTGTGACCTTGCCTTGCTGTGGAGTGATTTTTCCTGGGAATATATTATTCTTGCCGCAAAAATGCGTGATGCCGCCATTGCCGCTTATCTTGATAAAAAAGATTACAGAAAGGAAATGGAAAAACTTACTGCAATGGATACCCGTTTCCAGGCGATCCTGAAAGATCACAAACAGCATGACCAATATCTTGCAGGAAAGACAGATGCAAAAACAATAGCCGCCCTTACAAAGAAAATGCTTGAAGAGATCCGGAAAGCACAGAAAATCTTTGCTTCTTTCGATCAGGAAGCCTCCCGCCTTCTCTCCAGTGTAAAGAAACCTGCCGTAGTACCTGTCAAACACCGTTACGGCACGCTCCAGCTGATCGCCTCCCTTACTCTTCCCGCCAACCTCTACCGTTTCAGAGGGGCATTGTTTGATGAGATGAAACGCATGGGGGTTACCGTTTACAGCGGTACGGATCACCCCTGGTATGTTCTTGACAAACAGGCAAATGCCAAACGCAAAGGCATCAGCCGCGACCATAAGTTCCTTTATGCAGCCGAACCCAACCGGATCTTGAGAATGGGTACATTCAATCCTGTGGACGGTTCCGTAAAAGACGGTAAGGGAATACCTTTCCCCTATGCAGTATTCCATAAAACACTCAAAGAACGCTTTGCCCTGTATGATAAGGCAGGGATCAAACAGTTCCGTATCGGAACCGGGGATGAAATGGGGATAGGCTACAGTTACTGGGGAACTCCTGCGCAGAAAGAGTTTCAGGAATATCTGAAAAAATATTATAAAAACAGTATCAAAGCACTCAATAATCATTGCAGAACCTCTTACAAAAAATTTGAAGATATTCTCCTCCCCCGCCGTCAGCCAGCCACAGCAAGCGAACACGCCATCTGGGAACACTGGAGAAACTGCCGGGAAGCAAGACTGGAAGGATTGTATGCCCTCATCTATAAAGAGATCAAAAACCTGAAAAAAGATCTGGATGTATTCACCATGCCCTCCACCGGCAGTATGGAATCCCCCCTCTACGCCGTCAACTTCTACAATATTACAAAATACAGTGATGTAAACGCCATTGACGGAACCACCACCTCCTCTTCCAGAGAATGGATCTTCAACGATCTTACCCGTAAACAGGTCCTCACCTCTGAATGGGGCGGCACTTACGCGGATGTAAATGAACACAGAATGCAGGGAATGCTCTGGAAAGAACTTTCCGGCGGTATGACCGGAGCGGAACTTCATGTTTATACCTGGGGATCTGATTCCATAAGTTTCCTGGATATTCTGGACAGGAAAAACATCCGGGGAGCAGCAATCGGTCAGTTTATGAAAGAGATCCGCAAACTTGACCATGTGCTTCTGGACGGTAAACGTGCCGGAAACGAGATCGGCATCCTCTTCTCCCAGACCAGCCGTATCCACGACCAGAACTGGGGCATGAATGGTCAGAAGACCTATTCCCCCCATATTGCGGCTGTATCCAATTATTATGCGCTCTTCCTTACCACACAGCGTAATGCAAGAGTCGTTCCGGAAGAAAAGATCCTGGAAGAAGATGTACCTTCCTCTGTAAAGATCCTCATTCTTCCCCAGACAAGATTTCTGACAGAAAAATTGCAGAAAAAACTTCTGGATTTTGCCAAACGGGGCGGAATCCTCCTTACAGAAGGAAGAGTCGGGCAATTTGATGCTTTCGGTATGTCTTCCGACCTGATTTTGCGTACAATCGGTGTCATCCCCACTTATACAGCAAGTACAAAATTCACCTGCAACAATATTTCCGGTAAAGTCCCTGACGGGGAAAAGGTCTTTTCTCCTGCAGGAAAAGGGAAGATCCTTGCTGCATTTGATACAAAGGAAGCTGCCATTCTTGCCGTTCCCTATGGAAAAGGAAAGATCATTATTTCCGGGCTGAACAGCGGACTTTCCAAGTACGACAGTTACCCTGCCCTTACAGAAGAACTTCTCCGCATGGAAAAAATCACTCCCCGTCTGATCGTTTCCGATCCTGCCGTCATCTCCCGTGAATGGGTACACGGGAAAGACACCTACCTTATCTTCAATAAAGTTCTTTCCACAGTGGAAATGAAGGAAACATTGATCCATATCAGAGGGAAGGTAAAAGTGGAAGATTACCTTTTCGGAAGAGAAATCAAAACCGGATATAAAAACGGCTACACCTCCTTCCGTACCCTTCTTACCAATGGCGGCAGAGTTTTCCGTATCAGAAACAATGCCCCTGCCCCCCTCCCCTTTTCAGAGGCAGAGAAGATGGAAAAAGAGTTTCCCGCCTCCTCTGGAAACAACCTTACGGAAACAAAAGAAATCACTCTGCCTTTTACCGGAAGACTCTTTGATGAAACTCCCTTTACCTGTAAAGGATATAAATTCACTCTTGCCACCCTTGCCGCCGGCGATGATAATACCAATGGGGAAACTTTTCTTACCATCTCTAAAGGCAGGGAAAGCGTGAAAAAGCGTCTTCTGAAAAATGTGATCACATACTTTGTCATCAAAAATGATATATTCAAAGTAAAAAGTGTGAATAATTTCTGCAAATACCCCTTCCATGCGGATCTTACCATTGAAAAGGAAAAAACTCTCCCTTCCCCCGCTGAAGTAAAAACACAGCAGCAGTCCAATAAATTCATTCTGAAAAATGATATGCTTGAATGTGTATTCCGTCCGGACAACGGGGCAGCCCTCACCAATCTTGTACTGAAAGACCGTTACATGGATCAGATCGTAAAAGATCCGGGAGCCTCTTCTGCAGCATTTGTGGTTTCCGGTTCCGTACCCGGTCTATTCTGGGGAAAATCCTTTATGGTAAAAACACAGAACAAGGGGGACGGTACAGAATGTATTTTCTCTCTGAAAACCCCGGTCAATGCCCGAACCCTTACAGAAAAGATCCTGATGAAGAAGAATGTATGCGGTTTTTCCATTGATCTTGCCTTCACCAAACTTGATGATAAAAAAGCAAGAGATGATTTCCGCTGGCATCCGGAACTTGCCATAGGCGGAAGTGTGGAAAATGGCGATGCCGTATTTTATCCCGGAAAAGACGGTGCTGTAAAAGTTCCTCTGCGGGGGGTGGGGACAGGACAGTATCTCCCGGCAAAAGGCAACTGGACAGCTCTTGTGGATACCAATGATCTTTTTGCCAATATCTATACATTCGATCATAAAAAATCCATCCGTCCCTATATCTGGGATGCGGCAAAATTCCATACGGTGGAACTGGAATGTACTCCTTTGCCCATGAAAAAAGGGGAAAGCAGAAGTTATTCATTGCAGACACACTTTGTAAGAGGTCTGGAAGGGATCGACGCATGGCAGGATCTGACAGCTCTTTTCATCAATATTCCCGGCAAAGCGGATCAGAAAAAACTTTCTTCCGTGGAAGTAAAAGTTGGAACCGCATTCCTGTCATTGCAGAATGTGACTCTGGAAGCGGAATTTCTGGATAAAAACGGAAAAAAGGCTGTCTCCTTTGCTCCGCAGAAAGGAACAATGATCTATGAAAAGCCCTTTACAGCAGTATTCAAAGGGTCTTTCGGAAAATTGCCTGATGGTCTTTATACCGTAAAAATCCGTGCTGCAAGGCAAAACGGGAAAACATTTACCGCAGAAAAGAAGATCTTTCTTGCCGGACAGGAATTAACGCTTCTGACGGAAAAATATGAACGTCTGGTCAGAAAAGTGGAAGCAAGAAAGGATCAGACAAGCCGCAAGACCTATGAATTGCGCATTACATTGGAATCTTTGCGGAGAAATCTGGCTCTTGCCGATACAGAAAAGGCGGCAGAAGAAATCGCCTCACTTGAGAAAGAATAATATTATCCGTTATTCCATCTTACTTACAGTTACGGGCTGCTGCAAAATACTTGCCGGCAGCCCCTTTCTATTTGTCATTCAGTTCTTCCATATTCCATACAGGAAATATATTTTTCCTGCGCCGCAGGGGGGACAGAAAAATACACTCCCGCCGTTCCTGCCGGAAAAAGCATAACAGGAATCAGAACCGGAAATAAATAAAAGGATTGAAGGTGGAATTGGCAATCGCTACAGAAGATAACACAAAAACAGCAAGCAGCCATATATTGCAGAAACAGGCGGTAACTTCTCCATATTTTCCAGTCCGTTTTTCCGGAAGATTCCGGAAGATGGGCATGGAACAGACAGCGGCGATCACAAGAACAAACAACTGTACATTACTGCAATAATTTGCCAGCGGCATAAAAGGACGGCTCTCTTCAAGCATGAACATCCCTTTTATATACTTCCAGGCATAATCCATCGTATCTGCCCGGAACATCACCCAGCCGATCACAAAAACGAATATTGTATAAATATGCATAATAATCTGTTTGATAACAGAACCTTTCTCCTTGTGGAAAGAAAAAACTCTTTCTGTCACAATAAAGAATCCATGCCACAAGCCCCAGAAAATAAAATTCCAGCTTGCGCCATGCCATATTCCTGTTGCAAGGAAAACGATCCATAAATTCAGATAATTACGGCTTTTGCTCACCCGGTTACCACCCAGGGGTATATACAGATATTCCTTGAACCATGTGGACATGGAGATGTGCCATCTGCGCCAGAATTCTGTAATGGAAGAAGATATATACGGATAATTGAAGTTCTCCAGAAAACGGAAACCCAACATCCGCCCGAGTCCGATCGCCATATCAGAATACCCGGAAAAATCATAATAAAGCTGGAAGGTATAGGCGATCGCCCCCAGCCAGAGGGTCACGGTACTTAATTCATGGGGCTGAGCATTGAATATCTGTTCAACGATCTCCCCCATAGTGTTGGCAATAAGAACTTTTTTACCCAGTCCCGTTATAAACCTTTTCACCCCGTAAATAAAATCATCCGCAGAGACAGTACGGTCACTGATCTGATTTGCCACATCATGATATTTGACAATAGGTCCGGCGATCATCTGGGGGAAAAGAACGATATAAAGCATAAGGTCATAGAAATTTTTCTGCACCGGACAATCTTTTCTGTAAACATCCACCAGATAGGAGATCGCCTGAAAAGTATAGAAAGAGATCCCTATGGGCATGATCACTTTGATAAAATCCACATTGCTGCGGAAAAGCATATTGATATTTTCAATGATGAAGTTTGTATATTTGAAATAAATCAGGATCCCCAGATCGCAACAGATGGTCAGGAAAAGATATAATTTACCCTTTGAACGGTACTTGTCAATAAGCAACGCCCCCAGATAGTTGCAGATAATAGTCAGGAACAGGATCAGTACATAACGGGGTTCGCCCCAGGCATAGAAGAATATGCTGGCAAAAAGAAGAACAAGATTTCTCCATTTGGGATTGACAACATAATAAGCAGCCAGAACAAGGGGCAGAAAAAGAAAAAGAAATGTCATGGAGGAAAAAAGCATATATCACCTCTGTTTTTCTGTCAAAAGATCTGTAGATTGCAAAAAGTTTTCCACACGGGGCAGATTTCTGCCCACATGCTCAAAAATGATCATATCCGGTTTCGTTTCCGGACGGGAGAGAATGGATATTTCCGCTTCGGAAATGTAATATTTATGCTGGGAATAAATACGCCGGAAAGTTGGAAACATATAATCCAGCAAAGTTGCACCGAAAGAATCTTTCAATAAAAGTACGGTATGTTTTCCTTTATGATTACGGAACTCCTCATCAACATGTCCCCGCTGACAGAGGTGCTTATACATTTTTGCCGGAACTTTGTATTTTTCAGGATCCTGTTTCACCGCTTCCGGAGCCATCGCATACAGATCCCCGCAAAAATGATTTTCTTCCTTCCAGGAATTTTCCGCTTCAAAGAGGGGAAGTGCGAGAAAATCCTTTTTTATTGTTTCTGCAAGCACTCGGTATCCATAGTAGGCTCCGAGATGATTCCAGTGAGTATTGTTTTTGTAATAGAGCAACCCTTCACTTTTTCTTCTGTTCAATTCTTCCAGAGGATAAATAACTTTAAGGTTTGAATTTTTTCTGATATAGTCTACCCACCGGGCTATTTTACTTTCAGAATCGGGTCTCACCTTGGTGGCAAATGTAAAATATTCGCCGTAAACGCGATTTTTATCCGGAGCAATGTAATAGTAGAACCTGATTCCGTTTTTTTCACACCAGGAGTTAAAATAAACCAGTTTATCCAGCCACTTTTTCATCGTTTTTTCCGACAGGACATAACGGTTGGCAAAATTATCTACAGACCCTTCCAGACGGTAAAAATACCAGTCATCTTTTCCTTCAATAACATATCTGCCCACATATTTCCGCTTGATCATATTACTGGAACTGATCAGTTTTCTGTAAGGAAAGATAACGCGGTCCCTTCCGAAGAATCTGTCATTGAAGTACTTTTCAAAACCGGACCCGAACTGACTGTTGATCTGATTTTCCTTCAAATCGAAGAATACGGGAAACTTTGCCAGTGTCCGGTTTTCTGTTTTGGAAATTTTCCCTCTGTTGATCTTTGCGGCTGGGATCAGCAGGAGAAGCAGAAAAGCAAAAATGAAAATATAATCAGCATAGCGTAATTTTTCTGCTGTATGCAAAGCAGAGATCCAGCTGATAAACAGCATAAGAAAAAGAAAACTCAGGGCAAAAACAGTCCCTGCTGCATAAAAATCCAAATGCTTTAGCGGCAGGAGAGTCCGGGTATCCAGCAGGATAAAAGGATCTTTCGCCCCATTAACAAGTTCGAGGGATTCCGGAGTTTTTTTCTGTATGGAACAATCGCTCATGCGGCAGAAATCAATTTCCTTCTGTGTCAGAATATTGACTCCGGAAAGTTTCAAACCGGTTATTCTTACGATACCGGGCGCATTGTGGTTGAAATCCATTCTGAGAATCTGGGGGAAATAGTAGGGAATATTGATCTTCACCTTGTTCGGGATCCCCACTTTAAGACCCGGATATATTACAGAATTTTCCTCTGTAAATTCAATTACCCCATTATCTTTCTTCCCCTGGTGGAACATCTGGATAACGCCGTTGAAATCCTGTTGGATGGTCATTTCCAGTGTGACAGTTTTTGTCAGAAAAAACTGCCGGGATATGAAAAAAGTAAATATACTGCTGAGAACAGTAACAATAACCAGTCTGTATATCAAAACTCTTGTTTTATTTTCCAGCTTCAGTATTTCCATAGATACCTTCATGATATAATTTTTGTATAACACAACACGATGATAATATAGCACTTTTTATCAAAAATACAAATTTATATACGGCAGATTTTATACAATAAAAGAAAGTCTTCTTTACAGAGTGCAAATAAAGAATACATTCATTTTCTGAGCAGAAACCATATCCCCGTTGCAGGTCATTAAAAATTCCCGGCAGACTTCCCGGCGCAATATGAAGGCACAAAGCCCGGTTCTGAGTATAGAGAAAGAGATTTCTTCAGGAATTGCAACTCAAAAAAAAGGCAAAAAAATGGTGCACCCGGCGGGATTTGAACCCACGACCTTCTACTCCGGAGGCAGACGCTCTATCCAACTGAGCTACGGGTGCACACTTACTTATCAAGCATAATAATTCTTTAATATACTCACTTTTCCTGAATTTTCAAATCAATTTCACAATTATCCTGTAAAAAAACACGTTTCCAGTGTTTTCAGAAGGGATTTTCACCCTTGTTTTTCGAAGGAAGCTGTACAAGAAATACAGCAGCAAAGATCATGGCACAGCCGATCAGATTCTGTATAGAGTATTTTTCGCCCAGCAGCCACCAGCCCCAGATCACAGCAAAGACAGAAGCGGTACTTAAAATAATAGATGCTGTCGCCGGATGTACATATTTCTGTGCCGCCACCTGAACCGTACAGGCTGCCCCGATAGCGATCACACCGCAATAGAGCAGGGGTTTTGCAGTTGCAATGAGACTTTGCACCGTACTCTGTTCTCCGGATATAAGGGCGGCTGCTCCGGAAATAACGGCAACGGTGAAAAATTGTACTGCGGCAAGCCCGAGCGCATCCTCCTGCGGAGCAAATTTTGCCAGAAAAATAAACTGGAAGGCAAAACAGACCGCGCACAGAAGCATAAGCATATCCCCCAGATTACCGAATTGTCTCATGGAACTGTCTGCACAGAGAAGAAATGCCCCTGCCGCAGAAACAAAGGAAGCGGTCCAGATCTTCCAATCGGATTTTTTCCTGATAAAAACCCCGATAAGCGGGATCATAATAACATAGAGTGCTGTAAGAAATCCGGCTTTTCCTGCGGATGTATAGAGAAGTCCGAACTGCTGTAAAATCTCTCCGCCGGCAAGACAGATACCGCAAATAACACCGCCTGTTACAAGTTTTTTACCGGGTCTGACTTTCCGTACAAGGATCACCGGCAGAAGAACAAGACAACCGATCAGATAACGCCAGAAAACAAAATACAACGGCGTCATACTTTTCATTGCTTCCGCCTGGGCGGAATAGGATAATCCCCATATCACGGCAGTGAGCATTAAAGAAACCGTTGCAATGATATTTATTTTTTTCATCATTTCTCTCCCTTATTTTATATTCATTCTACAAAATCACAGAATGAATAAGATACAGCTTTTTACTGTTTTTTACAAGAAAATTTTCTCTTTCATTATAAAAAAATAATATTTTATTTTCAAACAGAAAAAGAAATCCCGTTTTTCCGGCAATATTCCTTTGAATACTGTACATTCACACTGTATATTAAGGCAGGAATTTTTAACAGAATAAAAAGGAAGGGATTTTGTAAAATGTATATCGAATGTGATACAGTCAATAAACTTCTGACAATCCATGGAGCAACAGGTAAAGATTTTATCGTAAAAGACAGTACAGGAAAAACTGTAACTGTGCCTCTTCTGAAGACAACGGAAGAAAATGATGGATTCAAACTTCTTGCAGATGCAGCTCTCCTGGAATACTGGACACTGGAAAATCCCGTACTCTATACTGTGGAAATTGCAGAAACAAAACAGCGTTTCGGCTTTTCCAGACTGGATACATTCCGCAATGAATGTGTACTTCTCAACGGTGTCCCCACCTATCTGCGGGGCTATATCCGGGGGATCATTGCCCACGATCACCCCAATATGACAGGCGGTACTCTCAAAGAAGCCGCATATAAAAATATCCGTCAGGCGAAAAAATACGGTTTCAATCTTGTCCGTTTCCACAGTACAATACCCTCAGAAGAATTTGTGGAAGCTGCCGATGAATTGGGACTTCTCATTCACATGGAGATCGGTTTTGCCTATGATTACGATGAAAACGGCAAAAAAAAGAATCTTTCCATGAGTAATACAGCCTGGAAAGAAACCATTCTCAAGTACCGCAACAATCCTTCCGTATGTATTTTCTGTATCGGCAATGAGATGCACAATGCAGGAAGATTCCCGGAAGTAAAGGCGATGTATGAAGAAGGAAAAGCTCTTGCCCCTGGCAAACTCATCATGGATAACTCCGGCTGGGGGGAATTTGACAGGGATAGTGCCGACATCTTTTCCCAGCATATCGCTTACTTTTTCCCCGCAGGGAAACACAAAAATATGTTTATAGAAGATAATTGCTGGCGTTTGAACGGAAATGTCAGCAATACCCCGCTGGAAGGGAAAAATGATACAGAAAATGCTGTAACAGTCTTCCGTCAGGAAGCTGTCCCCCTGAAACCCACGCTTTCCCATGAAGCGGTACACTATATTGAAATAGCCGACTATGAATCCCTTGCAAAGAAATTTGATGATTTTACTGCAAAAGTGGGCCCGGAATATCTGGAAAAGAACGGAATAGCCAAACCCCGTTTTATGACAGAATTGCCGGAATTGATCCGCAAGAAAGGTTTGACGGAAAAAATGCCGGAATATATAAAGGCAAGCAACAACTTCAAAATGATGGGAGTGAAATGTTTTCTGGAACAGCTGCGGCTTTCCCCTCTTTGCGGATTTGAAATGCTGCAATTTTCCGATTGTCTGAAATATGAAAACAAAAACGGTATCGTGGACTGTTTCGATGATGATAAATACATTCCCGCTGAATGGATGAGACAATTCAATTCCGACCTTGTTCTGCTGGCGGATTTTGAACGCAGAACATATTACTGGAATGAAGAGATCGCATTTACAGTTTATGCTTCCGCCTTCATCAAAGAAAAATCCCTGCGTGGAAGGTTGCTTGTAAAAACATCTGACGGCGAGATCCTCTGCGATCTTCCCGATGTGGCTCTTGCCGGTTCTTTGCAGAAACTCATTGAGATAAAATATAAAAACAAAAAAGAAGTGACAAGTGCTGTCCTCAAGGAGATCGAAGTACACTTTATAACTTCCCGGGGCGAATTTTTCAATAACTGGAAACTCTGGCTTTACCCTGTAAAGACCTTGAAAAACCGTTTTGAGACCTCCTTTGCCTCCCCGGTTCTGCGGAAACTTTTTGAAGAAACAAAAGATAAAGAAGCAGGAAAAGATCTATATATCACCGATAAACTGGACGGAACCCTTTTTGAGAAACTTGCCAATGGAGTAAATACTCTTCTCATCTACAAGAAAGACTCCCCTGCCAATACCATGGAACTGCCTTCCGCATTGGAACGATTCAAACCCTGTATCTGGGACAGAGGCAGCAATCTTGGCGGAATCCTCAGCAATGAAAAACTGCGTGCGGCAGTCGGACCGGAAAAATATTATGACTTCAATATGCAGGATCTTCTGGAGGCAGGTTCCAAGATTTGCTGTGATGAGTTCAAAAACAAATTCTTCCAGCTGGAATACAGTGCGGATAAACCTGTCCGCGACCGTATGTCCGGAATTATACACAAGATCAAAGATTTTATTGCGGAAGATACTTTGCGGGATTTCTCCCACCTTCTCAGCGTAAAATGTACCAGCGGGGATAAAAAAGCACTTCTCTGCATCTGTACATACAATATGGAAAATATTGCCTCTCCTGCGGTCATGAATCTTTTTGATCTTCTTCTTTCCGATAACAATGTATTGGACACCGAATTAACCTGGGATCTGGAAGATTTGAAAGAAACCATACGGAAGATGAATGAAAAAGGGTTCCGCAAAGAAGATGTGATGAATCATTTCTGGGAATTGGATAACAAACCTGTGGAAGACATTCTTTTCTGGGAAGAAGCAGGCATAAATCTTGCAGAACTCGGTCAGAGATAAAATCTGACGGTATCCCGTAACCAATATCTGAAAGTATTATGAAGAACTGCAAAGTTCTTCATAATACTTTATTTGTCCTCCTTCAGGACAAAAAAACTACCGGCTCTTCCGGTAAGCAGCCAAAAAGCTTCAGCTGCAAGCAGATAAAGAAAACCTCCCGGATTATATTAAATGCTGGTTCGCCAAGAGCATCCAATCAAACCAAGAGGTGTAAACATGTCAAAAGACACAATACTTTATCACACACAAGAAGGAATTGCAAATACCATTCTCAAATTATGTGATATTTAAAAGGAAAAAGTTCCCTGATAATCTTTGATAGATCTGATTTTGCCATAACATTTGAGTAAAAAATAAAAAAGTAAATTAAGAAGGAAAATATGATTTGACAAACATAAGATACTGTGCTATGTTTACCCGGAACAGGTTGAAAGGAAGGTACCATGAAAACATTCTGTCCTCATTGCGGTGGAAAATATGAACTTGATCATCAATACATCGGGCAAACAATAAAATGCCCGAATTGTGAAAAAAACTTTGAAGTTGTCAACAGCAATTTGTTTCCTTGTCCGGATTGTTTTTCTTTGATTTCAAAAAGAGCAGCGGTATGCCCTAAATGCGGTGCGCCTTTAACCCATGAGGAATTGAATCAAAAAGATATTTCAGAGGAACAGAAAATTGAAATATACCATCCCAGTACAATGAATTATTTATGGTCAATTATTTTGGGCATAATTACTGTACCCGTTTTTTTAATTGGAGTCCTGATACTTCTTTATGTGATCATTGAAATAAAGTATACAAGTTATGAATTGACAACACACCGGATCATTGTTCGCAGAGGGTGGATTGCAAAATTACAAAATGAAATTTGGATAAAAGATATGCGTGCGGTAAATCTTGTTCAAGGTATTTGGCAACGTATTATCGGCGTTGGCAACATTGCCATTGGAACTGCAGCTTCTGCCGGAACAGAAATAAATATTGAGGGAATCAAAAATCCTTCTGAAGTTATTGCTAAAATAAATTCATTGCGTAAATAATATTTATACCCAAACTCCGGCAAGGAAATCCCTGCCGGAGTATTTTCATTCCGGGAAATCAAATAATATAAGAATCCAAAGCATATACCGGAGATATTCCGGTATTCAAAAATCTATAATCATATATCAGTCAATGTATTTCAGTTTTTCTTTTGCCTCCCTGTTCCCGGCTGTTGCCGGAAACACCATTGGAAAACTGATTGATGACAATGTTCTTCGCATCTGGAAATGCGGAACTTGCGGTCATGTTTGGAGGGCTGCATAATGGAACGCTGTCCGGATTGCGGTTCAACGCAATGTATCCCATGGAACGATGGTTTCATCTGCTGCGACTGCGGAACGGAGTTTGATGAACCGCAAACTGTTATCGATTGTTAACTGTAAATTCAAGAGAGTTTTTCCGGACTCTCTTTTTTCGATTTGATTTTTGTATAATTTGGTGTACTTTATAATGTTAACAAGGAGATAAGCCAAAAATGTCCAAAAACAAATCTGCTATTATTCTGTCGGGATTGTCTAGTCGCGACCTCTGCAAGCAAAATTCTCCAGAGCTTGCAGGATACATTTACATTGTTGACCAAGTTAGTCTTCCGGAGTTGACGGAGTGTGAGTGGAGTGCCGCAGTCAATATTGATTTTTTTAAAATGTTACTTGCAGGCGAGCGACATCCGCATCAAAAAATTTTTGAATTTTTTATTTCGGTAATTAATACAGGTTTTGTGTCCCTTGAATTTCCGAAAGCAGAAAATGCCTTTGTTGATATTGATTTTATCAACAGGTCAGATAACTTATGGTATAAACTTACCATTACTTGCGTGAAAACTCAAGATGCTGGCTGTTCTACTTTCTCTCAAGGATTAACTTGGCACATAAGCGAATATTTTGGAGAACTGGATGCCGATCCAGAAACTTTTTTTCTCGACTCAACTATTGACGATGCTGTACTTATGGGAAAAGAAGTTTTGCAATGGAACCGTGCCGCAATTCATTTAACAGAAGTAAAACACCCCTTTGCAAAAAAAATGATTGCTGTTTTTGGACAAAGCGAAAGGATTGTTGTATGTCCCTGAAATACCCCACAACTTCTAAAACGCTGCTCGATAAAATCGCTTCCGGTGATGAGATCAGTTGGGATGAATTTTATCTGAAGTATGCCCCCATAGTAAAAGCTCTTGCAAAATTCAAAGGCTTGGATGCCAATGCCGCGGATGATGTCTGTCAACAGGTTATGCTGCAGTTTTTCAAGCAGAGCAAAACTTTTAAGTTTGACCCCAATATTGCCAAGTTCAGAACCTACTTCGGCAGGATCGTTAATGCAAAAATCACGAATTATTACCGTAAAAGAGGAGAAGTCTCTTCCGATGAACCCGAAGAAATTCCTGTGGATTCTGAAGAAGGAAACCTCTTTATGAATGAATGGCGGAAAGCTGTGCTTAAAGAGGCTGAACAGGAGTTGAAACAGCGGGTTGCACCTGAAACTTTTCAGGCTTATGAATTATACGCAGTTCAGAATCGTCCTGTAAAGAAAGTTGCTGAATATCTGGACTGTTCCGAAAATCAGGTCTATCAGGCAAAGAAACGCTGTTTTGCTATGATGCGTGAGATATTGCTTGCGATGAATGAACAGGATCCTGAATTGCAGTTGGAGTTGTCGAAATATGACTTGTAATGTCGGCGATACCATTTGCAACTGTACACTTTTGCAGAAATGCGGCGATGGTGCTTATGGCGAAGTCTGGCTTGCTCACGATGCTATCGGAACCCGTGTTGCTCTGAAAATAATCAAAAATGGCGGCAGGTATTCTGAAAGAGAACTTGCGGGACTTAAAAATTACAAAGACTGCAACCACCCCAATCTGTTGAAAATCCGTTATGTGGAAATTACCGATGCAAAAATCATCTGCATTATGGATGCAGCCGATGCCCTCAATCACGGTAACGGCGAATATAAGCCCGATACCCTTGCCAACCGTTTAAGAAAATACGGCAGGCTGGACGGTAAAGAGATCACAGACATGCTCGACGGGTTGCTTGCCGGTTTGGAAGAACTCCACAAACATGGACTGGTTCACCGGGACATCAAGCCGGATAATATATTGTGGGTGAATGGCAGAGCGACACTTGCCGATGTGGGGTTGATCGCCTTTGAGGGAGCAGGTTCACTGGTGGGGACGCCGGGCTTTCTTTCGCCACGGGTACTTGAGGGGAATCCAGCTGAAGCCAGCGACGACTTTTACGCTTTGGGCAAAGTGATCTACTGCGCTCTGACCGGACTTGCTGTGAGTGAATATCCGAGCATTCCTGCTGATATGACCATCAGCGTGGATGCCAATTTGAATAAAGCTCTGCGCACAAGCTGTGCTGTCCCTATCAATTCAACCGCAGAGTTCAGGAAACTGTTGGCTGGCAAGCAAATCACTCCCGCCCCGCAGAACGGGAAAGACAAACGGCTGTTGCCCCTTAAAACAATATTGTCCGCAGTGGTAATTATTGCGCTGCTTGGAGGTTTTGTTTATCTCTTTTATCAGCAAAAGCAAATGGAAGCCCAACATATCCCTCAACCGGTTGAAATTGATCCCGAAGCTGAAGAAAAGTTAAAACAGCTTCAAAATGCTGATAAGGATTTTCAAAGAAAGATTCAAACAGAGGTACTGGCATTTTTCAAAAAATCAGGCTGGCTTGATAATGGAAAAATGCTGCCGTTGCTGCTTGATTACAAAGTTATGAAACGGGAGGATATGCAAGGTCTCCTTTTTGACAGCACCGATAATCCCCGTTTGAAACCGATCCATGGAGTTTATCGCAAAAAAGTTCGTGGAGTTACGCCGCTTGAGTCGAAATTATGGGGAATGCTTCACGGTACTCATTATCCCGACTTTGACATTGCGAAGGTTCTGGAACGGCAGCGTTATTGGAGAAGATGCAAGGGAGATCCTGCACAGATACTGAAAGAAATGTTGACCACTGATCCCGTGATGCAGGCTGTCGCATTGGATGCGGTTATCCGTCACGGGATCAACAAAGTATTGGAACATGGGGCGTTCCGTGACAACGAAGAAGCTGAACTCAAAAATTTGCTCTATATGCGTCAAGCTCTGCTTGATCCGGAATGGGGAAAGATCAAGCAGTTTATGTCAGGAAATTTGCCTTGAATTGGCTTTAATATTTGTGAAAATCGCAACTCCTACTTGAGATTTTCACAAAATCAGAAAAATTTTAAAATCTTGCGACAAATCGTGAATTTGTTTGCGAATAATAGGGTGAAGAAAGAAATTTCTTCCATGCAAACAAAAATGCGATTTGATTTTGCGAGATTGTGATGCTATGTTATTTACCAACCAAAAATGAAAGGTAAAAAACAAAAACAGTAATCACAAAAATTTGAAAATCATATAATTCGCATTTTTCAAGCGGATCGAAACTCAGGAAAACGCCAAAGGACAGAGAAAAAGATCGATTTGCTTGGAGTGCGTCTGTCTATACAGACGTACTCTGTTTGCATGGTCTTTTTCGGGTATTGGCGTACCTCCTGAGTCATGAAAATGGGGTACGTCTTTTTTTGTGTATAAATATTAACTCAAAAAGCAGGAGGTCATTATGGCTGACAATGAAAAAATGGCAGAACAGAACGATCTTAAAGTTTTGCTGCAGCAGTGGAAAGAATCCGGTCTTTCCGTCGATGAATTTTGTAAAAAGTATCTTGCTGAAAATGGCGTTGAAAATCCGGATGAAGTATTGAGCAGAATTGATGCGCAGTTTGAGCGAATTGAAAAACATTATATCGGCATTAAGGAAATGAAAGAAAATGGAGGAACCCGGGCGGAGTATATTGAGAAAGTTTGCAGTCCCGTTCTTGATGCCGTATCTGTGGAGAAAGCAAGTGATGCAATCGGCGCATTGATTTCCGACATTTCTGGAGAAGAAGGTTTGACAGTTCCATTCGGCAATGATGAAGAGAAAGAAAATGCTTTTGAAGGTTTGGCAGAGGCGATCAAAGCTAATACTTTAAATACTTTACAAGAAGAATATGCTGTCAAGGAGAAATAAAATGGAAAACAATCTTGAACATACAGATTTGCAGAATGAGAATGTCGCTGAAAATGCAGCCGATGTAGGAATAAATCCCGAAAAAATCAGAGCTATTCGTAAAATTCTGGCTGCTGACCAAGTTGCCTCTCAAAAGGACAATATTCTGCCGGAAGCAGCAGCGGCAATTTCAGATACGGCAACTTTTGAATTGGATCAGCAAAAGAAACTTGCAGACGGAGAAATAACTGAAATCGAATATGTTGAAAATCTCGTTGACCGTAAAACAGCACAATTTTGCACATGGTTTGAAAACAATGGCGTTGAGTTGTGCGAAAAAGGCGGAGCGATTTTAGGGAATGCTGTTGGTTTTGTATTATTTCCCTGGGACCGGGAATTCGCAAAAAAATGTTCTGATATTGGAGCAAAAATTGGAAGAGCTTTGGGCCCGGTAGTTACCAAAGTCGTAAAAAAAGCCGCATCTATGTTGTCCGGAGTTATTAAAACAACGGCGGGTGTTATTGCAAGTTGTGGGAAGGTTATACGTACATTGTTTTCTTGAGTGATAAACCATGACTGCGAATAGCAAAACAACGGTTAGCATATTAACCGACTACATCGAAGCAGAAATGCCAGTAATATACATCAACAGTTTCGATTTTGAAGCTGTTGATGATGTTATCGCTGATGCCGTTAAAGCATGGCAAAAACAGTATCCTGAAGATAGATCGTATCGGATCGAGGAATTTTCTCATATTCATGGAACTGTTGATTTCAAGCACAAGGATGCTGGAGATTTAGAGTGTGATTTGATTGGTTTTCTGAAAGACAAAGATCGTGATTTTAAAAAGAAACATAATTTTGTTATTTTGCGTGAAATTCATGATTGCATAAGAAATGAAAAGGTATATTCTGCAATCCAATCAATTGCTTGCAGGAAAAGCAAATTTAATGCGAGAAAACGGAATGAAAGTAATTTAGCTTATACCACGATTTTCATTGTTGATACCAAATTGGAAATCCCATCCGAAATAGAACATTTGATCACAGTGGTTGATTTGAAAGATCCGGAAATTGACGAGATCAAAGCAATTTTGCAGACAATCGCAAATGATAACGATACCGACTGTACCGAGTATGGACTTGATGCATTGGCTGAATGCTTTAAAGGATATTCCCGTTTGGAGATCAAACGAATTGCAAAATTGGCTGTCAGTCTGGAAGGAGCCATTGAGTTCAACAGCTGTAAAAAAATCATTGAATCTGAAAAAAAGCAAGCTTTCAAGAAGTCAAATCTTCTGGAATATATTATTCCCAAGCAAGATGAAATCGGTGGTTTGGAGCATCTTAAAAAATTTTTATCAACAGAAAAAGATTTTTTTAAAAAGTCCGAAGAAGCATACAAATGGGGAAAAATAAAACCGCCCACAGGAATCGTATTACTTGGTATGCCGGGATGCGGAAAAAGTTTATGTGCCAATCTTGTGGCAAGAGAATTTGACTGTCCTTTGCTACGTTTGGATATGGGGCGTATTTTAGGGAAATATGTTGGTGAAAGCGAAGAGAATTTTCGTCGTACTTTGAAAACTGTCGAACGATCTTCGCCTTGCATTTTGTGGATCGATGAACTTGAAAAAGCCTTTTCCGGTGTCAATGGCGAAGGCAGTGGTGGTGAGATAATGACACGGCTTCTGGGATTCTTTCTTACCTGGCTGCAGGAAAAAACAAGTCCAATCTATGTTTTTGCCACAGCCAACGACATTTCAAAACTTCCGCCAGAATTTCTACGCAAAGGACGTTTTGATGAGATTTTTCGGGTTATGCTTCCTGATGAAAATGATCTTAAAGATATTTTCAGAACACAAGTTGCGGCTCACTTTGGCGATCGTGAGAAATCTTTAAGTTTGGATTATCACAAACTGGCAGTTGCTTGTAGCGGAAAGAAATTTTCTGGAGCAGATGTCGCGTGTATTGTAAATGAAGCGTGCAAAAAAGCCTTCCTTGATACTCGGGAGAAGCGTGTTTTGCAAATGAATCATTTGCTGGATGCAATCAAAGTTTCAGTATCAAGCTATTTCGCAGATAAAGAAAAATATGAGGCAATGGAGAAAAAATTATTGTCTCGTTCCGCAGTTGACGCTTCTACAGGAAAAACAGGTAACGGGGGAGAAAAATGATAAAAGGACCTTTTAAAATAAATGGTAATTTGATTCTAACCCTGGATGACCTGCAGAAACATTTTGATATCCTTGAAATACTCAAAAAGCCAAAAGGACTTATCAGGTTTCTTGAGGAAACTGCACCTGAAAAAGCTTGTAAGGTTAAGGAGATAGAGTTTTTTCCGACTTATGAATTTGTTGACAAAATTACTGAAGTCTTAAATTGTGAGCAATACTTTCAGGATTCATTGAACTTGATCTTTCATTTTTCAGGGATTACAGATCAGCTCTGGTGGAAATTTGTTAACAGTTGGGACTCAAAAGATCAGAGAATTTCTAAAGATTTTATTGACTTTAAGGATGCTCTGAACAGAAGAAATATGACTTCATTAATATTTGAAGTCGATGAGAACAGACTTCCTGATGCAGCATGGGCAAGACTGGTTCGCAACACATCTCCGGCTGATATTGAGGAATCTAAAAGGGAAAAGTTTATACAGATACAAAAACTGATTTCGTCCGGCATTGTCAGCAGAATCACTGTCAGTGCAGAATCGGATAACAACCGTCCTACATCATCCAGTTCAAAACTGAAAACATTCAAAGAAAATGAGTTTTTAGAGGGGGTGGCAAATCTGCCACAAGAAATTGAATTGACAGGGCATTTGGCAGAACGAGTTAAAGATATTTTCTTATTATCTGCTGAAACATGGGAAACATTGTTGGGAACTGAAAAAATATCTCCTGATGATAAGGATGCTTTATCAAAGCTAGAAAAAAATCTTAGGAAACAAAATCCTTTTCGGTTTAATGATGTTTTTTTTACAATGCATCCTCTTTTAGGGGGCATAATGTATATTGCTAGGGAATTAGTTGGTTCTAACTCTTTGATCGAATCTTTAATGAAATTCCGTCGCTTGCACTTATTAGAAAATTATGAGGTAGTTTCATATTCTTCTGACAGTAAGAAAAAGCAATTGATTTTGCGTTTTAATTCCAACCGGCAAGAAAAACATTTCACTACTGTTTGGAAAGAGTGCTGTCTGACTTGCAACCATTTTAGATGTCGCCGCAAATTTGTAAATAAGAAATATATCAGTTATGAGTCAGATATTGGATTTTGTGGCGATTACTCAAGTTCAATAGAGCGATTTGATCATTCTTGTCATAAATACAATTATGAACGTTGGTGGGAGTTGAAATAAAATGATTTATTGTGAATTTGAGTATCAGTTGAATTGCGGTGGGAATTGGAACCGTACCCGACAGAGATTGTCTGCGTGTACCACTGCTGCCGCAAAAGATTGGGTCAAGGCGCATTACGGCAGTAATGCCAGATGTATTGCAATCAGAAATTTAAAAGCAATTTGAGGACTTGTTCCATGATACAAAAAACACCAGTTCCTGAGTTTCAGTGGAAACAGGCGATTTGCTGTACTTGTGAATACTGGGGCGGAGAACGGGATTTGGATTTTCAAAATGCCAAGTTGATGTATGTCCGCGCCCAGTATAATCCGCAGCCCAAGTGTGCCGGAGCCAGAATGAATACTGCTCAAGGACCAACAAATCGGGCGTGTCCGGCTTACAAACGCTGGCACAAATTACCATAATTTTCCACGTTTGGCGACAAAAACAAAACCTCCTTGCGAATAATAGAGCAGAAAACTTTAATTTGCAAGGAGGTTCTTTATGAAAGATGCTTTAAATGTTATCGGGTGTCTGATCGCCGTTCCGGTTATCATAACGATCGGCTATTTCGTCATTGGAACGTTGATTTATTTCATCCCGTTTCTGCTGGCGGTCGGAGTCATTTTATTGGTACCATATCTGATTTTTTGCGGAATTAAAAATATGAAAGGTAATTGATCATGGATGAAAAAACAAAAAAAGAATGGCAGGAGCTGCAACTGGAAATGAATGAACTCAAGAAAACTCTTGACGATTACAAAAATTGGATGGATACCGAAGGTGCAGAACTGGAAGATATGTTCGCTCAACTGCAATTTTTGAACGAGTCTGAAAGCGATACTGTTCCGGAACATCCATTCCGTCTGCCTGATGATTATCCGCTACCGAGAGAGATTCTGCAGCAGCATTTCCCTAGAACCGCCAAGCAATGTAACTTTTCAGGTGGCTGGGGATATGATGCTGACCATGCTGTCATTGTCAAAGAGTTCGATCCGGAGATCAATCCAGATGAGAAATTTGACGGTGTTTCTCTGGAATACGCTTTTATCGACAAACGCATTCGCGAAGAGTTGATCTTCAACCGCCCGGAAGGTGAACGGTTTGAAGAATTGGAATACAATACCATTCAGCAGAGTCTGCACCGCATAGATGGAATACCTTACGACTATCTTCTGGTCGAAGTTACCGCTTATCCGGAGAAAGAATGGAACGAACTCAAAGCCGACTATGAAACTCACAACTGTTATAAAGATGATCCCGAAGGTCACAAACGCAACCTTGAGCGGAAAGATGCTTGCAAAATAACTTATCAAGCAGAATACTACTTCAACATCAGCGACTTTATGTCATAAGGGGTGAAAAATCATGAATAAACCAGATAATATAGAAACAAAAATTGAAAATTTGTGTTCTGCAATGGAAGCAGGTGACCATAAAGCCTTTGCTGAAATCATTTCATCAGAAGATAATTGGAAAAAAGCTGAAGATCAGCTTTGTGATTGCGGGTTTATGCACCAATTTATTAATGAAGCAAAATTTTCTTCCGCAAGAAAAAAATCACTTCTCAAACTTATGGTCAAACACAAATTTGATATTTCTGATCCATATAATTTTCATATAATCACATGGAATCTTCCAATATTGAAATTTGTCCTGTCTGAATTTTCCATCCCGAATAAAAGTATTGAAGAAGGTATTTTATACAGA
>JAZKZE010000085.1:0-25163 GCA_045612485.1 Victivallales bacterium
TGCTGGCTCATACGCTCACAATTCCTTGTGAGCGTCCGCAAGGCGATTGCCCTGCGGTTCATTCGCACATCCACTGCGCGCTCGGCGGCAACCGCCTCGCCTGGCAACCGAACAAATCTCTTTTTTTCATGATTTTATGGGACAGCTGTGATTTTTTTTATCTTTTCCAGAAAGACGGCATAAAAAGGATAAGAATGGTATATAATTCCAACCGTCCTGCGATCATTTCCAGAGACAGAAGCAGTTTTGCCGGAGTCCCGGTGAAAGCGAAACTGCCGGAGGGTCCCAGTTCTGCAAGCCCCGGTCCCACGTTGCTTATTGCTGTAATGGAAGCGGAAAGTGCGGTAAGCGGGGACATATTGCTGATAAAGGGCAGGATCAGGGCCACTGCAAACAGGACTCCTGCATAAATAAAAGTGAATCCGATGGTATTGCGCCATGCTTCTTCCTCCACCTTTTTCCGGTCAAGTTTGATCAGCTGTACGGAACGGGGATAGATGCAGCGTTTGAGTTCCGCAAAGATACTTTTTGCGGCAATGAGAAGCCGGACGACTTTGAAGCCGCCGGATGTGGAACCGGCACATGCCCCGCTGAACATAAGGAACAGAACGATCATGTGGGTGCAGACCGGCCACAACATGAAATCCGCTGTGGCAAAACCTGTGGTGGAGATAAGGGATACCACCTGGAAAATACTCTGGCGCAAGGCTCCCGGAATAAGTTTGATAAATCCTGCCGCCGTTGCAGGATTTTTCTGCAGGATCAATGCTGTGGCAATGATGATCGAGGTTATGGCTACGATCAGGGTAAATACCTTGTGTTCTTCTGAAAAGTATTCCCTGAAATTCATTCCCTTTACCAGACGGAAAAGCAGAATAAAGTTACATCCGGCAAGGAACATGAAAAGAGTTATGACTGCTTCAATATAGATACTGTTGTAAAAAGCTATACTGGCATTTTTTGTAGAGAATCCCCCCGTGGCAAGTGTTGTAAGGGCATGGCAGAGTGCATCAAAAAGATCCATATTCCCCAAATACAGGAGCAAGGCAAGAAGAATGGTCAGCGTAAGGTATATTCCGAACATGATCTTTGCTGTTGTTGCCACCCGCGGCGTAAACTGATCGTGATTGTTTTTCACCCCCGGAACTTCCGCATTGTAAAGAGCCTGACTGCCTGTTCCCAGAAAGGGGATGATGGCAAGGGAAAATACCACGATACCGCCTCCGCCGATCCATTGACTCAAACTCCGCCAGAAGAGCAGGGCATGGGAAAGGCTTTCTATTCCGTTGGTAAGTTTTTTCCCTCCCATAAGGGGAAGATCCTTTGTGAGGACTGTTGCTCCGGTGGTCGTGATCCCCGAGGCAGCCTCAAACAGGGCATCCGGAAAGTATAATCCGGCACAGCACATATAGGGGAGGGCTCCGAAAAGTGTACAGAAAATCCAGGTAAGCCCCACGGAAGCAAATCCTTCCCGCAATCCGGGATTTTCCCTTGATTTCCTGCTGGAAACGATCAAACCTGCCGTTCCGCAGAGAATGGTGATGATGCCGCTGAAAATAATGGAGAATACTGCTTCAAGCGGATCTTTGCAGAGAAAACCCGGCACCGCACAAAACGCAATGGCAAAACCTTCCAGGAGGACAAGAAGTGAAACGATTTGAAATGTAATGATCCAATTCATTTTTATCTATTCATTACTTTTTCGGGAAGAATTTTTCAAATTCCCGTTCTGTTTCCGCTGTGGTGATCGCTACGACTGTATCCCCTTCCGCCAGCACCGTAGTTCCTTCCGGAACCATGACTTCCCCCTTGCGGAAGAGCAAGGCAAGAAGAATGGAACCGGGCAGATGGGAATCCATGACCTGTTTACCGCAAAGAGGGGATTTTCCAGTGATCTCGAATTCTGTAAGGGAGGCATTGAAGATCTGCAAAAAGGCATCCACCCGCATGGTGCGTTTTTCCAGAAGGCGTAAAATAGCATTGACAGAAACAAGAGAGGAACTGAATGTACAATCGATTTCCCCCATTGTGGGAACGATCCGGATATATTCCGGTTTGAAGGTGACAGTTACTGTTTTTTCCGCCCCCATGCGTTTGGCAATAAGGCAGCCGAGAATATTTTCCTCATCATTTGCCCCTGCTGCAATAAAGGTATAACAGTTGTTGATCCCGGCTTCTTCCAGCGTCTCCTCATCGGTGGGACTGCCGTTGATGGCAAGCAGACCCGACGGGATCTCTTCCAGCAGCTTTTCCTCCAGAGCCTTGTCCGGATGGATGAATCTTATATCGTAACCTTTTTCTGCAAGCAGGGAAGCGATCCTTTTTGCCGTTTCCGTTCCCCCGCCTATAAGGATCCTTGCATGGGGTGGAATATTTTCTTCCGGAGCCGCCCATTGGATAAAGGAACGGATATTCTTCTGGTGTCCGGCTATATAGATCTTGTCGCCGGGGATGAGAAGCGTATCCCCGTGAGGAACAAGCAGTTCTTTCCCCCGTACAATGGCGGCAAAACGGATGGATTTAAGCAATCCTGTATCATCCGGAATATCTTTGATCCTTGTTCCTGCAAAAAAACAGCTCTTCTGCATTTCAAAAACCGCGATCTTTGCATCCGGATGGGAAAAACGGATCTCCTCCATAACTACTTTGCTGTCCAGTACGCCGAGGATCTTGCGGATACACTCTTCATGCGGTTCTATCACTTTCCAGATACCCAGGGATTCCGGAGTGATTCCGGCCTCAACGGAGAAGCACTCCCGGTTATTCAGACGGCAGACTGTTTTCTGTACTCCGAATTTGGAGGCGATCCCGCAGGTAAGGATATTGACCGCATCACTGCCGCTTAACGCAAGAAAGGCATCTGCTTGCCGGATCCCCGCATTTTTCAGGATCTCAATATCCAGACAGGAGCCTTCAATGACCTGTACATCCAGCTTTTCATTGATATGCTGAAGTGTCTGGGCGTCTGTATCGATCATGACGATGTCATGGGAATAATTGCTTAATTTAGCGGCAAGAAGTCTGCCAAGTTCTCCTGCTCCTGCTATAATGATGTTCATAATGAAAATCTTTCCTTTCCTGCCTGAATAAAAATCCCGGGGCGGCTTTCCGCAGAAAAAGAACAATATACTGCGGCAGAAAATACTCTTTCAGAAAGAGTATCAAAAGCTCTTTACAGTTGCCGCCTTATTTGAAATCATATTCAAATTCCAGGGCATCGCCTACAACGGTCAGGGCTTCACTTTCCTTCTCACCTGAAACTTCAAGTGTGATTTTTTCCCCGCACTGAAGTCCCAACGCAAGCAAATCAAGTATTCCGGTCAACTGGGCAGTCCCCCTGGAGGAAACCAGCTTGAATTCATGTCCGGGAAATTCCCCTGCTTTGGCAATGACAACACTGGAAGGCCGGCAATGAATTCCGGCATGATTGCGGATCACAAGCTCTTTTTTAACCATCTTTACCCTTTCTTACCGGAAATGATATTTTTTTCCGGATATCGCTCAATATTTTCATTTCGTAAAATATACCACATTTTCAATTTTTTTCAAGTTTTCTTTCCCGTTCCGGATGCCGTTCCCTGAAAAATTTTACCGCATCTCTGAATTCATCGGAATTTTCCCCGTAAGATAATTTGATACATTCCGCATAAGTTCCAGCCCCCTGTCTGCCGGAAAGCATACTGCGGAAGAGAGCCAGAAAGAGCTTTCTGCCATCTTCTTCCTCCTCCGTATTGAGATCATTTCCTTTCAATCGTTTAAGCAGAAAAGGTGTTTTCAGCAACCCTCTTGCAATTGCTACTCCCGTACAGGAACAGGAGAGAAAAAGTTTTGCATCTTCTTTTGATACGATATCTCCGTTGCCTATGACCGGAAGTGAGGAAGCGTGTTCCATAAGAAAGGTCATTCTTTTTCTGATTTCCTCTTTGCTTACCGGCATATACTTTTCTTCCACCGTTCTTGCATGGCAGATCACAAAATCGCATCCGGCATTATTTGCCGCATGAAGAATATCTCTGCTTTCCCGGAAATCATGGAATCCCGTACGCATTTTCATGCTGATACACATTTCCGGATTTTCTTTTCTGGCAGTAAGAAGCATTTTTTCCACCAGACCCGGATCTTGTAAAACCGCTCCTCCGGATCGACTGCCCAACACCGTTCTGCTGGGACAGGCAAAGTTGAAATTGACCGCTTTGATGCCGATTTCCCGGGCATGGGAAATGGCTTTTGCCGCAGAAGGCGGATCGTGTCCCAGTATCTGAAGACAGAAGGCTTTCCCGGAATCCAGATAGAGTTTATACTTCTTTTTCAACGATGCCGGGGAGGGGACCGCATGGGAACTTACCCCCAGAAAGGGCGGCATCCAGAAATCCACAAGATCAAGTGCCGCTGCCGTCTTGAAAAACAATGGACTGGACATCAAGCCTTCCATGGGGGACATGATGGCTCTGGAAGGCAGTGTAAAATCTGCCGTAAGGGGCAATGGAATTGAAAGTTGCCTGAAAAGAGTATCATCATCCATTTTTACTTTTCCTTTCCGGCTCTTTTAAGGGTGATGACCACATATTCCCGGGGAACATTGATCCGCAAGGCACTGTGATTGCCTCCGGAAATGCCGGAAGTGACATAAAGAACTTTTCTGCCTTTTTCGTATTTTCCATGTATATATTCCAGCGGCGGTCTTTCGGGATATTTTCTTTTCTGGTAGCGGGAGAGGAGATATTCTGCCGGAAGGAAAGGCAGATCCACAAGCCCGCCGTGATAATGTCCGGCAAGAATGAAAATATTTTCCTTTTCATCCAGAAAATCAAATAATTCCGGTCTGTGGGAAAGGATGAATAACGGCATATCTTCCTGTATGAATTTTTCCTTCCGCAACAGGTTTATCCCCGGGGTGTGATAAAAACTCCATGCCGGACGTATATACTTTCTGCCCTTGACTCTTTTGGGGGTTCTTTTTTCCGCCTGTCCGTAAAAGGCAAGTTTTTTCCCGTTTACAAGAGGAGTATAAAAAGTATCGGAAAGGTAAATGAGTCCTTCCTTTTCCAGTGTTTTTATCAGGAAAGAAGCGTCAGCGGCATTTTCATGGTTGCCGGGACAGAGAATGATCCCGTGTTTACTGCGGAACATTTTCAGGTAGGAAGATACCTTTCCGGCAAATGTATCCGTATAGTTTTTTACGGTTCTGTCCACCAGATCGCCGCCGATAAGAATAAAATCTGCATTTTCCCTGTTTACTTCCTCTGCAAGTTCCCGGAATATTTTTTCCTGTATCGTTTCTTTCCGCAAGTGAAGATCTGCAAAAAAAACAAATTTTATATTTTCATGTTCTTTGGGTAGATTTTCCCGTTCAAGGGAAAAAGCTGTTCTTGTCAGCTCCCCTCCTGCACAGGCACATAAAAATATGTGCAGAAACATTATAACAGCCGTATGGCTGAAGGTTTTGCAGATGGAAACAGGTAAAGTCATCTTATTCATATCAGCGGAGCAAAATCCCCGTGATTACGGTTGATCCCGATACATTCGATCTCCACCAGCCATGCCGGACGGCAGACCGGAGCTTTCAGAAATACTGCCGGAAGAGAGGCTGGAAGATATTTTTCCATGACTTTCCTGACAATAGCGGCGTCTGCCGGATCCCGCATATACACTGTGGCAAGTTTCAACTCGGCAAGACTTCCTCCGCCTTCCTTCAACAGAGCCGATATGTTTTCCATGATCCTTTCCGTCTGTTTTTCCGCATCATAAAGGTAAAGTACATTTCCTTCTTTATCAATGCTTGCTGTGCCGGAAATATAATAATGGCTCCTGTCACCGTAAATAATACGGGTTCCTCTTTCAAATCTCACCCCGTAAAGAGCGGTGGAGGAAAGATGATCCAGAGCATACAGATGCTGTATCTGCTCTTCCGCAAGATTACTGTAACTTAAAGAATCCATTCTTACCACTCTGGATGGTTCTTCACATTCACCGGCGATCCCGGTACTTGTGATAAAGTGATTTTCTTTTGTCAGCCCCACTTTATCAAAAAAATCATTTCTTGCCTTTACAAGTCCTGCATAATTATTATCCACATCCTTGCAGTAGATCCAGGTACGCAAAGTATTCTTTTCCACACAGAGATCTTCTTTCAGCAGAAGTTGCTGAAGAGAAACAAATTCCTCCATCATCTGATCATAACTGCCGCAAAGAGTTTTTTCCTGCCGGAAAAGGAGGGCGGAATAGTTCTTCCAGTTTATTTTGAATACGCCTTCAGAGATTTCTTCTTTTTTGAGTCCCGGTATATGCCATGCTTCCAGAGCGATCCTTGCATTGGAGGCAGGTGGTTGACCCACCATACTCACAAATGTGTTTCTCCCCTTGAGTTTTTCCCGCAGAAAATGTCCCTGATTGGCAATATCGCTCAAATGAAAACGCAGTAAAAATTCACTTTCCTCTGAACAGGAATTTTCCACAAGCATTTTTTCATATTCCTCCAGAAGGGAAAAGGCTTCACTTTGAAAATCCTTTGCCGGAGAGCTTTCTCCGGCAAAAAAGATCTCCGGGCATCCTTTTTCCGATGTAAAAACACTTTTTGAGATCATTATTTCACCTCCATACGCAGAACCGGAAGCGGTACAAGAGATTCTCTTCTTATGATATCTCCATTTTTGTCCGGGGATGCGTCAAACTGCATTTTTACTTTGAATACCTGATTATATACCCCTTTTTCCGCATTTTTATCTGCTTTCAGGGTGATTTTCAGAAGCTCACTTGAATAATTTTTTTCTGTGTGGATGACTTCCTGTTTGATAATGGAAACGCTTTTGGGGGGATTTTCCATTGTGACAGAATAAGTCATATCATGGGGCGAAAGAACTGTATAAACGGTCAATTCGGCGGTGCTGCCTGCCTTCAATGTGACTGAGTTCACTTTTTCATATACAGGCGGAACCCACCTTGTGGGAACTTTTGCTGTTCGTTTTGCCGCCCGTTTCGCCGCCCGTTTCTCCTCACGTTTCATCACCTTTTGTATGACTGGACGTTTGAGAGCATTCTTCTGCTTCTTTGCTGCATTATTTTTTACTGCCGCAGTTTTCACGGCAGTTTTTGCCGGAGCTTTTTTCACGGAAGTCTTCATGGGAGTCTTCACGGCAGTTTTCACGGCAGTTTTTGCCGGAGCTTTTTTCACTGCTTTCTTCACCGGATATACGGGAACACTTTTTCCGGGGGAGAGCAGTTTGCCCCTCCAGAAGAATCTGCCTTCCCCATTGAGTTTTCCGACTTTGGCAACAGCAAAATTTTCCGCAGGAATAAAGTGATTGTAAGCAAATGCCTGCATCGTTTCATCCGCAGGGATGACTTCTTTTGCGATATTACCGCTTTTTGCAATGATTTTAAAGGGAACCGGCTCATTATTCCTGTACCATTTGCAGGCAAGGGAAAGGCTTGCTTTATCCCTGCCGGCAGGGATGATATTTGTTCCGTCAAAATAAATTTTGTCCGTTCCTTTTATGGAAAGAATAATATCTTTCTTAAAGCCTTCCACCGGAAATACATGGAATTGGAAAAGTCTTGCTCCGCTCCAGGCAACATTGGGGGCGGAAGGGGCAAGGACGATCCTGAAATCCGGCCGCATTTCATCTATACGCAATGCATAGAAGTAATCTTTTCCCCCGTGACCGTCTGTGGCAAAGATCTGTACAGTATAAATACCGTCTTTTTCCGGAGTAAACGCTATGCAGGGGTCCGCCTGATGATGTATGAGTCCGATCTTCGGATATTCGGGATCATCATTTTTTTCAAGGATCCTCCCCTTTTCATCCGTGACGATAAGCGTGGCATCCAGCGGGGAATTGTATCTTCTTGCCAGAACTTCCAGCATTTTTGTTTTACCTTTTTCCCCTTTGAAGCGGAATGTATGGCGGATCTTTTCCTTATCCAGCACGCCGGTTATCCTTACATTCTCCTTTATCACATCTTTTTCTGCCGTTTCCTTTGCAACGCATTTCACATTTGCCGGAAGTGCCGGGAAAGGACGTTTTTCAAAAGCGGGTTTCCCGTAAAAGGCCTCCACCCGGTAAACAAAATCCGCTCTTCCCCGGTAGATGGAATCCCGTACGGTGAATGCATATTGTCCGTCTTCCGGAACCGAAAAGGTGAGAACGGGGTCTATATTTCCGTAAAAATCGTCTGCAAAGGCTATGCTTTTTCCTTTATTGTCAAAGACTTCCGCTATTGGCTGGAAGTGTCCCGGAACACCGTCTCCCAGGAAGGGGGCAAATTCTCTTGCCCGTACCCGGAAGGTGATCTCTTCCCCCTTTTTTGCATGAAAGAGGAACTTATCCACCTCTCCGCCGGGCATGATCTGTCCATTGAGATTGGTGGGAATGGTAAAGGTTTTGATTGCCGGTTTCTGCGGCGGTATCTCTGCTGTACCTTCATTGACTTCCGTTTCTTTTCCGATGTAGAAAGGTATGGGATTGCTTACCCCGGTACCTTTGCTTGCAAGCCTGAATTCCCTTCTGCCGGGTTTGGCATCTTTATGGATCTTCAATGTGACAAGCATCTTCTGATTGATGGCAGGACTTGCCTGCAGGGAGTTGCGTATTGCATAAAATTCCGCAATGGCAATATTGAATTCTGTTTCTGTAAGTTCCCCTATTCTGTCATAATATCTGTGCGGTCTCCAGTCTGGAGTCATTTCCGGCTTTACCGGCAGTTCCTTCCCGGCTTTTCTTGCCTTCATTGCTGCAATAATGTATCTTCTCTGCACATGATAGGGATGATTGAATCCGGGAATGGAACTTATCTTTTCCACGGTATAGCCGCCATCTGTAAGAAGTACCGTATTGGCACCCCACATCTGCATACCGCCTACAATAATATCCACCGTTTCCCCCTGTTTCGCTCCGGATGGATACAGATAACCGATAAAGGCATCCGCAAAACCTGTTCCGGAAAGCAATACTGTAAAAGAGAGGATGGAAAAGAATTTTATAACATCATGCTTTTTCATTTTCTACCTGCCTTTCTCAATGATAGTAAAGAAATTCTTTTGTATTGACCAGAGCCCATACAAGATCCTGACAGAATTTTGCATAAGTATTGTTATACTGTCTGGATTTTAAAGGCGGCAATTTTTTCAGCAGTGCCTCTTTCTCCTTTTTCTGCGGATAGCGGGAAAGCAATCTCAAGTAGATTTCATTGATCCCCGCAGAGGGATTCCTTCTTGTCCAGCGGCTGACACTCTGTCCGTAATTTTTTGTGGCATTATACAGACGGGAGGAATTCATGAGATAGAGCCGCTGGGCATCCGTTGCAATATTCTTTCTTTCGGAAAGTTCTCCGGAATCTCTGGAGGGGCGTCCGAACTTATCCAGAAGACCGCTGGTGATACTTCCGTCATCAATAAGGACGGAGGGTCTGCCCCAGGGTATATAGGTAAAGGGTTCCGGAATGACACTCATATACTGTTCCCGCATACCGATGGAACTTCCCAGCATATCCACAATGATTTCCGCTTCCATCCGCCGCGGGGGATAGACCGCAAAATATTTTACTTCCTTTTCATAGTTTTCTTTTTTCTGCGGTACGGACGGAGCCTGATAAGCCTTGGAATTAAGGATAAGTCTGCTTACATGTTTGATACTGTAATTGGATTTTCTGAACTCATCTGCCAGATATTCCAGAAGAGCCGTATTTACACAGTTTTCTTCTTCCGTACCGAAAAATCTTTTGAATTTTGATATTGGAACAAGGGGCATATCATCGGCGGGATGGATCAAGCCTTTGCCGAAATAATAGTGCCACAACCGGTTGACAAATGCCCTTGCGAAATAGGGATTATCCTCTGCAAGAAGCCAGTCGGCAAAAACTTCCCTGGGATCTTCCAACGGAGAATCTATGGTGAAATTTTCCCCGTCCGGTGTGCGTGCTTTTACCTTGCAGGGGAGGGGATCGGTATAAACGATCTCCTCTTTCCATTCATCGGTGCTTTTATACCGGATGCGGGAGAAGAATCCGGTAAATTTTTTCAGATCCTCTTCCTTCATCTTTTCTGTTCTTATTCCCATAAAAGTAAGGGCGGTGACTTTTGCAAGTCCTTCCTTCTGCCGGTTGGCGGAACCCCGGAAAAAATTGGCGTAGGGATACCGGAAATTACTGCCGGAGGAGGTAAGCATATCCTTTGCCATTTCTTTATAGGAACGGTCTTTTTTCAGATCTCCGTAGATCTGTCTGTGATATGCCTGCACTGCATTCGGCCACAAATTGATGGGAAATTCGCTTTTGATCCGCAGCATATCGGCAAAACGCATGGTCATCACATTTGCATACCCATCGGAATCCAGAAGAGAATCAATGAGTTTTCTCCGTTTGTCTTTATCTTTGTTTTTCAGGAAGTCTGTTACCTCTTTTACAGAAGGGATCCTGCCTGTTACATTGAGCATGGCCCTGCGGAAAAAGACTTCATCAGAAGCGGGGGGTGGCATGGCAAGAGAATTTTCCTCCCAGTTTTTTACAAGGATCTTATCAATGGGAGTTACCGGAAGAAGAGCAAGACGCTCCATTTCCGCTTTTTTTGCTGCACGTTCCGCTTTTTCCCTTGCTTTTTTTTCTTTTGCCTCATTTTCCTGTTTTTTCAGTTCCGCCCTTTTTTCTGTACATGCGGGGCAGTTTTCACAGAAATCACAGATCAATACCGGTTTTTTTATGGACTGCTTCTTTTTCTTCACCTGTTTTCCGGCTTTCTGTATATTCAGATTTTTAGCGGGAGAAGGTTTGTTTTTTACCGTTTTTGCTGTTTTTGCTGTTTTTGCTGTTTTTGCATCCTTTTTTGCAGGAGACTGGGCATATAGAAGGGTGGAAAACAGAAAAATAAGTAAGATGGATCCTGTCTGGAAAAAGGTTCTGCCGGAATTTCTTGTGTGCATAAAGCCTCCTCTCTCTTGAATTGTCAGATGCCTGTATGAGGTAAATATAAGGTACTTTTGTGCGTTTTCAAGGGAAAAGAAATTTTTTTTTGCTCTTTTTCCAGTTATCTTATGTTTTTTTTCAGGTTTTAACGAATCCTGACAGCATTTTGAGGTGTTGAGTTATCCACCCGGTCATCGTACGGGCATACCGGATGGATACAGATTTCTCAAATCATTTTTACATCTGCCGGAAATAGTGAATGATTTCAAAAGAACGGGGTTGAGCCAATTCAACAGTGAAATTCATTAATTCCTTTCCGGACATGGTCAAACTTTTTCCGGAAAAAGTATTGACCGTATAGGACGCTTCCGGCACTATTCCCGCAAGAGTCAGCTTCTGTACGGATGAAAGACTTTGTTTACGGCGGAAAATCTGTACTGCTCCGGCATCTTTTTCCGGCAGATGCGTTTGCAGGGCGTTCCATTTGGTCATATCCAGTTCCGGAGAATCGATCAGGGGATAAACATCTCCCATCAGATGCATATCCCGGAGCAGTTTGCCCCACTGGAGTAATTTTCTGTGCATATCATAATCGTGATCTGCCGCAACTTCGCGACCATTGAATTGCCAGATCTTGCTGCCGTAACCGCCGCCAAGGGCACAGGCGGCGTGGTATGGGTCGTTTTCGCCCCAATTCAACGTGCCGTGGAGCGGGAGCCAGTCATCCAGATACATATTTTCCAGAGTTATGCACTCCTCTTCATATTCCGAATAACAGGCAAAATCGCTCTGACACATGGGAAAAGAGAGCATCGCACTTTTGTAATCCAGACGGCGGCCGCCGCCGGAACAGTTATCAATGAAACTGTCCGGGAAATGTTTGCGGATATCCGCCCAGAATTTATAGAAATTTTCCACATACTTCATTTCTGTGACTCCGATACGGTCGGGCGTATCGCCGCTGCACCAGAAATTCCACGCATCTATATTGAAGTCCTCCCGGTAATCATCTATATTTTCTTTTTTCATGATATCCACAACGATTCCGGTAAGATAGTCCCGTGCTTCCGGAATACCGATATTGAGCAGCAGATCACTTCCTGTGCCGTTGCGTACCGCTTCCACATTCCCCAGCAGCCATTCCGGGTGTTCGGTCAGCAGGTTTGAACCGGAACGCGGTGCGATCCGGGTCGTTTCAAACCAGACCAGAGTCCGCATATTTGCTTCATGGGCGGCATCGGAAACAGGCCGCAGACCTTCGGGATGGACAAAACGGTTGATCTCCCAGGAACCTACTCTGCTGTACCAGTCGCTTTTGACCGGTGAATCTTCCAGAAAATGGGGACATTCACCATCTTTGCCCATCCATCCGGCATCGATCCACAGGTTTTCGTAGGGCAGCTGTTTTTTTCTGATAAGTTCAAGACGCTCTTTCTGTTTACAGCTTGCCAGACCGCCCCAGGTACAGAAACACATGGGCGGCTTCTGTAAGTTGCCTTTGCTGTCGCGGGGGGCATTATGGGCAAGCATGAAACGGCGGAATTCATTCTGTCCGTCGCGGATATTTTTGTTTTCCCGGAAGTGGAGCAGTACTCCGGGCTGCATCAGTCTTTCTCCCGGCAGTATCCGGAATTGTGCCCGTTTCATGCCGCAGTGGATGCGGCTTTTTCTTCCACCGCCCAAGGCATATTTGCCGACCTCTTTTTCCACACAGAAACGCCAGGCTCCATTCCAGCCGATCCCCAGATTGATCCCGTTCATCTGATCGGTATCAATACCGAAAAACGGCAGATAATCGGTGGAACACCACGCCCCGTGACACTCCAATTCCAATTTGTTGCAGCCGACCCGGGAAAATATATCCCGTTTCTGCGGCAGAAAATCCGTGGGTGCGGCATTGCTTCCCAGATTGTAACGTACGGAGATCCTGCCGCCTACAAAAAGTTCCACTTCTTTCAACTTCTGGTTTCCGTATGTAAGGGGATCTTCCGACTCAATATCCAGTGCATGGAAATCAGAGATCACAGGAGAAGGTTTTGTCCCGTAATTTTCCAGATAGGGCGTATATTCGATCACCGGAAAGTCCCGGAACTGCCGTACTTCCAGGATCACGCGGACTTCTCCCGGTACAACGTCATAGATAAGATGGTACTGTTCTTCGGTAAGAGATTCCCTCTTTGCTGTAATGGTGCTTAAATCCGCTTTCTGCCCGTCAAAGGAAAAAGAAAAGGGTTTTAACTTGCTGTCAGGAGCAAACAGCTCCAGGATCTCTTTGAAACTGTACATATTTTATCTTCTCCGTTGTGATTGTCAGGTTGACTGTTTATGGGGAAAGGCGTCCCTGTCATACTATACACCGCTGCTGCGGTAATTACCAACAGAATGTTGATTTTTCAAGCAAAAAAATACCTCCGGAACATTGTCCGGAGGTATGAAAATATAAGAATAAAGTTCCCTTATTTTTTCTGGAAGTCAAAAGAAGAAACTTCCTTGATGCGGAAGGTTTGTTCCATCTGACTGCGTTCCGTCAAACTCAATACTCTGGACTGGACGGCAAACGCCACCCCCACAAGTTTGACAGGATATTTGACTGAAGTGGAAACGGTTTTGAACTTGCCGTCTTTCATTATTCCCGCTTCCCACAGATTGCTTACTGCTCCTGTGGAAATATCAATGATGGAGGATTTAGCCGTCATGGGCATTGTCACATAATTCCAGCCGGTATAGGCAAGGGAGGTACGGCCGTCATAGTCATACACATCTGCATTATGCTGTCTTGTACCGCAGGAAACCATGCGTTTTCCTGTGGCATCCTCCACAACAAAATAGATCTGTCCCCAACGGGAGTTGCCTTTTACTGTAACTCCCAGAGAGGCAGGATCATTGGCAAGAACAACAGGCTTTTTGAGTTCAAGGATACCGTATTCCCAGATATGCTTATTGAGTTTCAGATCCGGCTTTGCCAGTGTGATCTCAATGCATTTTCCCATTACAGGATCTGTGACCTCTTTTGCCGCAAACTTTCCGGCGGTTCGGTAAGGCATATACAATCCTGTGGGCTTTTCAAGACGGATATCTTTTCCATCAGCGATCTTCCATGCTGCCATGGAATCGGCTTTTGCCGCAACTTTATGATCCGCAGGACGTTTTGCTCCGGATACAGCTTCTGACGCTTTTGCAGAAAGAATCAGAGGCTTGCTGCTTACAAAATACTGTGCAGACTGTGTGGCAACAGCATCAAAGGATTTATTGAATACTCCAACTTTTCCTTCTTTCTTTCTGCCGTAGAAATCCACTTTTTCAAACTTGTTGCCATTGGTCTTGATGGCAACGGGGGTATCCAGTACGGAACTCCACAAAGCATAAACATAATTGCCGTCTTTGCGTTTATATTCCACAAGATACACACATTCATCCCCGGCGGGGATCCGTTTGCAGTCTGTGACCTGATCCAGCAGTCTTGTTGCCACTGCCACCCCCACATAGGCTTTCTTGGGATAGATATAGGGGTTACGGTAGCAGAGACCGGTAGCACCCCAGAAGGAACCTGCATAGGAGTTACCGCAGTCCATGATGATCCCGATAAAGATATCCGGAATTCTCCAAGCCTGGGCAAGGAGAAGGTCACGCACATACCACTGTGCCTGTCTTTCATCACCGATGAGGGAATCCAGACGGTAGTTGTTTTCAAAACATGCGCCGATCTTCCACTTATTATATCCGAAAGCTCTGGCGGTATCCCGCAGGAGTTCCCCTGCCTGTAAGGAGGATTCCCACTGGCGTTCCGGAAGATTGTTTCTTCCCACAACTTCCAGACCTACATAATCCGCATATTTTTCCGGGAAGCCGCCACGGATGGTTTCGGCAATAAGTTCTGTGCAGCCAAGAGAGTTGCCCAGAAGGATCCGCAGCTGCGGGAAGTGTTTGCGGACGATCCTGCCAAGCTGCATGGCATGTTTCTGACGTTTTTCCGCATCCACCCATTTGTTTTTCGGGTCATATTTCTGGCCGGTAAGTTCGGGAGCGACCTGATAAGACCATTTTGCATGTTCATGGAAGATGAGGAACTGTTTCACATTGGGGCTTTTTTCCAGATTTTTCCGGATTGTTTCAATCTGTTTTTCATCGGAAGAACCCATGGGGGCAGAACCGATACTTGCCGCTTCCAGTTTCCATTTTTTCCGCTGGGCGAGAGGATATTTCTGGATACCGGCAGAACGGCGGAATCCGGCTTTATAAAGAACCGGGCCCACGATCTCCAGTTTATCTGCATTGTAATGCGCTCCTCCATAGTCCCAGCATCCGTAGGGGGAATCCGCTACTTCCGCTTTTCTGGTATCTTTGTCCAGAAGGGCGAAGGAGGCTTTATGGGTAAGAAGAACTCTTGCACCCTCTTTCAATTCATAATTGAGAGCGTACCAGCCCAGTTCTTTTTGAGCAAGATTGATTTTTACGATCTCTTCTTTATTGCCGGAAAGTTTTTTTGCATCTTTCTTTACAATATTTCCATCCACATCCCGGATCGTCCAGGAGAGTGTATAATTGCCCTTCAGCAAAGGCTTGATCCTCATCCGTGCTTCCGGTTTTTCATCATTATGGAAGATGTTTCCCGGCTGGGCATAGCAGGGTTCCATTTCCGCTTTTGCTCTTTCAAGGGCAATATCCATTACATAGATCCCGCTTGTTTTTGCCGGATCCGGATAGGCTCTCTTATCCCCCATGGGGTGACGGATATTGATACATCTTCCCATGATCTCAAAGTCCAGATAGCGGGCATTGCTCATGGGGAAGGTGGAGTTGTTGTCTGTATAAACGAGGTCGGCAATATCCCCGGAATTCAAAGGAACGGTCACCTCATAAAGAGACATGTTTTTTCCATTGATGACGGTTTTGCCCATCTCTTTTGCCAAACCTTTTTTCACGGCTTCCGGAAATTCGACAAGGGTATCGGACATGGCTTCAAAGGCACGGCCTTTGTAACCGGTATGATCCACATATCTTGTAAGACGCAGGGTCATTGCAGGATCTTTTTTCCTGTCCGGATCCACTGCACAGATGACCTTTGCTGCCGGATACTGTTCCGCAGGAACGGTCCATACAAAAGAAGAGGTCATCTTTCCAAAGGAACGTAAACCGTCAGCCGGGACTTTTGCGGAAGACTTCTGTTTCTTTGCGGTTATTCCCAGATCAAGGATATTTTTATATTCTGCACTCTTTGCCTTGCTGATCTTTGAAGCATAGGAAAGATCAAGTTTTCTGTAAGAAGGTGCTGCTTTATCGCAGAAAATGGCTTTCACACCTCCCGGGATCCCGGAAATAGCAGTAAGGGGGCTGGAACGCTTGATGATCCCCGTAAAAGAACCATTGAGATATACTTCCGGACCTTTCGCCGTATCCATAATGGTTATACGACAGCTTTTATCCATACTTGCAGAACATTCCTTCCAGATTTTTTCCAGATCCTCCACCTTCTTTTTCCGGGGAGGGACAGCAGGAACATTGACCATCTTGAAGGTGAACGGAAAGGGGCTTACGGAAAGAAAAGCATTTTTCAATTCCAGATACTGATATTTCATGCTTTGGGGTCTTACTGCCACACTTCTCTTTGACCCATCGGCAAAGTACAGTTGAAGAGTTACACCGTCTTTCTTTACCGGAAGATCAAGGATCACACTTTTTGTTTTTGCCGGAATAACCGTTTTATTTACTGCCGGGACTTTTTTTCCGCCTCTGGATTCAAATTTTACATTACGGAAGGCAAGGAAGGGAACTTTGGAAGGGCCTGCACCAAAAATAACGATCTTGGCAAAAGCTGTCCCTGGCCGCCAGATCTTCTTATGATCACCGGGGGCAGTCCCTTTGATGTCGACAGAGAATTTTTTCCACTCCTGCGGAACTTTTTCCCCGCAGGGACCGGAATACTGATACCAGCCACCCCGGTGCGCTCTTACCGGAGTACCTGCTTTGGCGGAAAATGCAATGGCATGTTTGAAGGTGAGGAGGTAAGAACCGTCTGCAAGAAGTTTTACATCCTGAATGGCGGCTCTTGCGTTGACGCTTCTGTTGGGCAGATCGGAAAAATCTTTTTTCGCATTAAAGGCGATATACATCCCCTTTTTGAATTTGGAACCGTCTTTGATTTTCACCGTTTTATCTTTTGCATCAACATCGGCGGCAAGGGTGGTTTCCGTACCTTTTACGGTATTTACTTCGCACGTTTCAATGCGTTTCATATCCTTGTCAAAGTTGAGAAATGCCACATAGTAACGGTCTTTGGGATTTGTTCCGGGCATGGCTTTGAATTCCCCGGAAAGGGTACTTACGGCTGTGGGATCCACCGCAAAAGGTTCTGCATGGGAGAAGAGTACCCCCATTCCTTTAATGGCAATGGACTTGTCTTTATTTACACTGACTCTATTGGAAGGGGTCCAGTCTTCCGCAGAGTTGAAAAGATGTGTTTCATCTCCCGTAAGGGCAAGACTGCATAAAAATACAGATGCCGCAAGAAGTTTCGCCGGAGAAAAGAGGGAACTTTTCTGTTTCATTTTCTATCCTTTTTGTTATATTGAAGGGACAAAAAACGGCAGAAATTTTTGTTCTGCCGTATAAAAACTTTATTTGTCAGGAGTTGTGATCGTAAGGTTACGGAAGAACATACCCTCTTTTCCGTTGTTTTTACCATTGTTGAAAATGATAAACTTGATCCCGGCTGTTCCTACTGTCCATTTTGTGCCGGGGTTGCCCACCTGGGTACCGGCAATTTTGATGGTATAGGGTTTCCAGTCAGCGGAAGGAGCGTGTCCGCAGATGATATACTGATACCAGCCGCCGGAATGTGCGCGTACAGGAGTATTGGCGAGATATTCCACATTGCAGGGTTTTGTGAGAGTCACTTCCCAGATATCGCCTTTCTTCACGATGCTTTTGATCTTGCTTCTTTCACTTGCAGTAAAGTTGGGCAGATCGGAAAGGTCTTTTTTCGTGTTGTAGGCAATACAGGCATTTACTTTGAATTTGGAAGCATCTTTGACTTTCAGAACGGTATCTGTCTTTTTGCAGGGGGCGGCAAGAACTGTATCGGAATTCTTTACCGGATTGACGTAACTTATCTCGATCCGTCTGCCTTTTTTGTCAAAATTCACGATCCCTACATAGTAACTGAGGCCTTTTGCACCACCAGCGGGAGCCTTGAGATCCAGTGTGACAATGGTCTCTTTTGTCAGATCATTTACCGGGATGATGTCACTGGAAAATGCGTGTTTGCCGGAATTGATACAATAAGAACCATCCTTCTGTTTGACGGCTGTTTTGTCAAACTTTTCCACAACCGTTTTCCCTGCAAAAAGTGAGACGGATACGATTGACAGAACTGCCGCTGTAAAAATTTTTTTCAACATTTTTTCTCCTGTTGTTTTTGATTATTGATAACGGTTTATGCAGAATGTTTCATGACCATGTGGAAGAGAGAATAGCCCCACAGTACAAGGGAGAAGGCTCCCAGAAGCCAACTTGCCCATACCGGTTTATTTTCTTTCCATTCCTTCATTTGCGGAATGGAAAAACCGATCATCACCACAGCAGAAATACACTCAAGGATGAAAATCACAAGAGAGATCATCTTCGGTTCAGCTCCTGCAATTTTCAATATTCCACCGAAAATGACCGGAAGAAGAACCAGCCCGGCAAGTTGAAACACCAGTGCCTTGCCGATCTTCTGTGCCTTGTGGGGATTAAATACCAGTACGGCAAAGTTCACCAGTACCGGAAGAAACGTTGCCGCAAGAAGGTAATTGAGATTCAGATCAAATTTATAAAGCTGCATACCGGTTCTTCCTTTATTTCTGAACTTTTTTCAGATCCCGCTGGATGAGAGAATCGATTCTTTTATTGTACCAGGCCCCGGCGGCTTTGGCTTTGGTCATATACTCATTTGCCTTTGCCGGATCTTTCTTTTTCAGATAATGGATCTCGGCAACTTTACTGAAAAGTGCAGAAACATAATTTTTATTGAGTCCGGGGATCTTTGCTGCTTCCAGATATGCCTGTTCGGCACCTGCAAGATCATTTTTACATTCTGCAAGGAATCTGCCTTTGATCTCATAATATCTGTTTTTCTGCAATACATTGCCTTTGGAAAGGAGTTTTTCAGCCTTTGCTGTCAATTCTTCGCATTTTTTTACATCTTTTTTATTCAATGCGGCAAGCATCCCATTGAGATAAAGTTCCAGCTTCATAGCGGGAAGCGTGATTTCCTTTTCATATTTTTCCACCAGGAGCAGAGCTTTTGCATACTCTTTTGCAGTAGAATAATATCTGACAGCTTCGTTCATACCGGAAAAATAAAGAGATTTGTTTTTCCCTTTTCTGAATTTTTCTGCCGCCATCGCCATAACTTCCCCGGCTTTGGCATATTTCCTTTCCTGCATATAAAATTCCGCAGATCTTCTTGCACTTATGATTCTTCCGTCATCTGTGATATTTTTCAACTGTACAGCCTCTGCAATGGTTTTCTGTGCAGAAGCAAAATCTTTTTTCTGTGCAAAAGCAGCAGCTTTCCGGTCAAGTAAAGTGCTTTTCAAAGCATCTTCCGTGATCTTTGCAAGTCCTTCATCAGCAGTTTTGATACACTCATCATATTTTTTCATGGAGAAAAGTGTGCCGCAGATCCTTGTAATACAGATGTGCTGAAGACGGACATAATTTTTTGCCCCCTTGATTTCCGCCGCCTGACGGAAATATTTTACAGCGGCAGCATCATCTTTTTTTAATATGCTGTAATGTCCTGCATAATACATATTGAGGAGTGCTTCATCAGGAGTGATCCCCTGTATGGATGAAGCCTCCACATATTTGGCGACAGCCTGATCGAACTTTCTTTCAGCAGCAAAAACATTGGCAGTCATAGCAAGCATCTGCTGTTTTTCAGAAGGGGTTTTGCATACGGCAAGACCCGCTTCATAACATTTGACTGCATCTGCATATTTTTTTGCTTTGATATTTTTCTGTCCTTCCATTCTTGCATCACGGACGGTTTTGATTTCCGGAACCTGTGCAGAAAGGATCGCCGAAAATGAGATCAGACCGGAAAGAATTACTGGCACAAGTTTTTTCATGCTGTCACCTCATAGATTTGTCGCGTATTACACTTTTACTTCTTCCGTATTGAATCCTTCAGCGGGAATTTCGTTGTGGATCTCTTTCAACAGTCCTTTTACTGTCCCTTCCAGATAATCGGTCACCTGGGAGGGGGCGCGGCCGATAAACTTTTTCGGATCGAGCATCTCATTGAAATGCGGCGCTACTTTCGCAAAAAGCGGATCTTTGGCAAGTCTTTCAATAAGGTCGTTGGGTTTTCCTTCCGCTTTCACTACTTTGGCTGCTTCCATGGAGTGACTGCGGATGGCTTCATGCAGATCCTGTCTGTCACCGCCGGCTTTCACCGCTTCCATCAGGATATTTTCTGTTGCCATGAAGGGCAGTTCGGACATGATGCGGGAATGGATCACCTGGGGCCATACCTGAAGACCGTCCACAATATTTGCCACAAGGGAAAGTACCACGTCCGCTGTAAGGAAGGCTTCCCCAAGCACGATACGGCGGTTGGCAGAGTCGTCAAGGGTGCGTTCAAACCACTGGGTGGCATGAGTCATGGCGGCATTGGCGGGAAGGTTCATAAGGTAACGGGAGAGAGAACAGACCCTTTCAGAACGCATGGGATTGCGTTTGTATGCCATGGCACTGGAACCCACCTGGGATTTTCCGAAGGGTTCTTCGATCTCTTTAAGGTTGGCAAGAAGCCGGATATCGCCGCACATCTTGTAGGCACTTGCTGCGATCCCCGCAAGAACATTGAGAACATTGAAATCCACTTTTCTTGTATAGGTCTGACCGCTTAATGCAATAGAGGAATCAAAACCCATTCTGTTGGAAACAAGTTTGTCAAGAGTTCTGACTTTTTCTTCATCGCCCTGGAAGAGTTCCATGAAACTTGCCTGGGTTCCTGTAGTACCTTTCACCCCGCGGAAGGGGATAAGTTTGATCTCTTCACGCACTCTCTGGGCATCCATTACAAAGTCCTGAAGATAAAGGGCAAAACGTTTCCCCAGTGTGGTAAGCTGGGCAGGCTGGTAATGGGTGAAGCCCAAGGTAGGCATATCTTTGTTTGCTTCTGCAAATTTTGCCAACAGTTCAATAACTTTTGCCAGTTTGCCCAGAACGATCTTCAACCCGTCACGCATCTGGATAAGTTCCGTATTGTCCGTGACAAAGCAGGAGGTGGCGCCCAGATGGATGATGGGACGCGCTTTGGGACACAATGCACCGAAAACATGGATATGACTCATCACATCGTGACGCAATTCCGCTTCTTTTGCGGCGGCGGCTTCAAAGTCGATATCTTCAATATGAGCCTTCATTTCGGCGATCTGTTCATCGGTGATATCCAGCCCCAGTTCCTTTTCGGATTCTGCAAGAGCGATCCACAACTTTCTCCATGTGGAATGTTTCTTCTGGGGAGACCAGTTGTAACTCATTTCTTTGCCGGCATAGCGGCCTGTAAGCGGGTTCTGATAACTTCTGTTCATATCCATTTTTCTTTCCTCCGTGATATGATATATTTTTTTTGAGTTATTGTTTGATTTTTCAAAACAGCATCCCCTTACCGGATCAGAGCAAGGGGATGAAAGTAATTATTTCTTTTTAGCAGGAGCCTTTTTGGGGGGTGCTTTTTTAGGCGGAGCCGGTCTTTTGGGCGGTGCGACTTTCCGGGGGGCTTTGGGCGGAGTAAGATAATACTTGTAACTCAAAGTCTTACCCAGATCCTTCACAAGTTTTGCCTTCAGTGCGGCATCCCTTCTGTTTTCCTTCAGAACAAAATCAAAGTAGGGCTTGTAATAATCCGCAAGAGTTTTACTCACATAGGGATAGGTGTTCGGATCTTCTCCCAGCATAGAGGCGGACTTGATGTCGCCGTTCATTGCAAAGAATACCGGTACGATGGCTTCATTATTCAAGCCGTACCTGCCGAAGGCTTCCTGAATGAATCTGCGGAATGCCGCCGGAGATTTATCCCGCATTTCTTCAAGAGTGATGGTGTATATCTTTGTTCCGGATTTTCCGTAAATGGTGTAGTTTTCAACTTTGTCCACTTTGCAGATGACCCGGTTGATCGTCATACTGATTCCCTTGAATTTCGGATGACCTTTTGTGAGGTAAGTTCCGATGACAAGAGCTCTTCTCTGGGCGTTGTAAACTGTGTTCATATCCTGGGAGAGTTTCATGGTATCCGGACGGAGTACTTTGACATTTCCCAGACGTTTTTTCGCTTCCTGATACTCCGGATCCGCTGAAGGTGCCTGTAATAATTTCTTAGCTTCTGCGAAAATTTTTGCAACAGCCTTCTGTTTTTCCTGAACAGAAGTAGTAAAATCAAAATTGGCAGAGTAAAACTCTTTACGCAATGCCATCATTTCTTTATGTTTGGCAGCCTGGATTTTTGCTTCGATTCTTTTGGCAGCCGCTTTCAGTCTGTTTTCAATGGCAAGGATCTCGCTTCTTTTACGTTCTCTTTCCCTGGCTTCGTCGGCTTTCAATTTTTCACGTACAGCGGCCTGTTTTCTGGCTTCTTCCTCTTCCCGGATGGAGGCATTTTTACTCTGATATTCCGCATGAAGAGTATTCTGCGGAGAGTTGCATTTTTCTATATCTGCCGCAGTAAAATATCCGCGGATCTTTTTATAAAGCTCTTCCTCTTCAGGTGTTGCAGGATCCGGTTTCTTTGCCATAAATTCTTCGCATTTATTCCAGATCTCTTCCTGTGAAAGCTCACTGTTCTCCAATTCTGCAAGAAGTTTTTTCAACTCTTTCAAAAGTGCAGATTCATTGCTTTCACTGACTTCCAATGTGGAAAGATTGGCTTTTTTCGCCGCCATATTGTAGAGGGAAAATGCCCCGTTTTTTACTTTATCAACACCGATGACAAAAACAGCAGCAACAGCAAGAACTGCAATACCTCCGACGATCCCAAGAGAGATGAAAAGTTTTTTCTGTTTCTGTTTTCTGGCTTTTTCCTGCCGTTCCAGCATCAACGGATTGGCAAGATCTTTCTTTTCTTTCTTTTCCTTGCCCTTATCGTCATTGCCGGATTTCTTTTCTTCCTTCTTTTCTTCTTTCTTTTCCGCTTCCGGTTTCTTTTCTTCCTGTTTGGGGGCTTCCGGTTTCTTTTCCTCTTTTTTCAAAGACAATCCGCCGGGGGCCTTCAAGCCTGCGGGAGCTTGAGGTGCTGCCGGAGTTTGGGGTGCAGCGGGAACCTGAGGCGCAGCAGGAGCTTGCGGAGCCGTCCCGGGAATCTGAAGCCCCTGAGGAACTTGTGGAACTGCCGGAGCCTGAGGCGCAGCAGGAGCTTGTGGAGTCGTCCCGGGAATCTGAAGCCCCTGAGGAACTTGTGGAACTGCGGGAGGCTGAGGCGCAGCAGGAGCTTGTGGAGCCGTCCCGGGAATCTGAAGCCCCTGAGGAGCCTGAGGTGCTGCGGGTGCCTGTGGAACTGCCGGAGCAACGGGTACTTGAGGAACTTCCGGGACGCCGGCAGACTGCTGTACATTCTGAAGCGGAACTGCCTGAACAGGGATCGCCTGGGCTACCTGCGGCAGGATCGAAGCGCGTTTCGCCTGAACCGGTACGGCATGGAGTAACGGCTGATTATTTTTTACAGCCCGCAGATCTTCCAACAGATCCTCTGCGGATTTATAACGGTTTTCAGCGTGGGGAGCCATCATTTTACAGATGACATCCGATAACCCTGCCGGAAGGGAAGGATTTTTTACAGCGGGAGGAACCAGTTCGCCTGTAAGGTGCTGTTGAGCAATTTCTGCGGCACTTGCGCCTGTGTAGGGAAATTCCCCTGTGACAAACTGGTAGAAGGTGGCACCCAGACTGTATATATCACTGCGGATATCCATGGGTTCTCCGGTGAGATGCTCCGGACTGATATACTGGGGTGTTCCCATAATGGTTTCCCCGTCGGATTCTGCATCTTCCGCCATCTTTGCCAATCCCAGATCGGCAAGTTTGGCTCTGTCGGAACTTGTAAGCATGATATTATCCGGTTTGATGTCCCGGTGGATCAGGTGTTCCTCCTTCCATGCGTAATCCAGAGCCCCTGTGATCTGTTCAATAATGGCAATGGCTCTGTCGGGGGCAATGATATTTTCCCTTGCCAGAACCTCCTTCATGGTTTCCCCGTCAATATACTCCATGGCAAAATAGAATATACCGTCATCTTCCCCCACTGCGTATGCCTGAACGATATTGGGGTGATTGAGTTTTGCCGCAGATCTTGCCTCTTTGATGAATCCTTCCACAAATCCTGTATTGCCTGCATAATTACCGGAAAGCAGTTTCAATGCGGCCGGACGGTCAAGGGAGAGCTGATGGGATAAATACACAATTCCCATTCCCCCTACACCGATCTCCTGCTGAATGACAAAATCCCCGACAACCGTTCCCGGTTCGATTCTGTTTGCCGGTACGGTAATGGTATTGGAACAATGGCCGCACTGAACCTGGGCACCCATCAATGCCGGATCCACCGCGACAACTCCCTGACATACTGAACATAAAAACTTCATTTTATTTTTTTACTCCTGTATCTTGCCATTTTTCTTTATCCATTGCATATCTTCCGTCCTGTCCCCGGAATATTTCCGGTCTTAAAAATCTTCAAGGACAAAATCAAACCACTTTTTCACACTATACTATAATATATTTTTCCCGTATTGCAAATCATTTCTTCCGGAAAAAACTTTTCCGGAGTAAAAAACTTCCTTACTTTTGCATCTTTTGCATTAAAAATCACAGCTGTCCTGTAAAAAATTCAGACAAAAGAAAAAATATCGTCTGCCAGGCGAGGAGGTTGCCAACCAGCGCGCAGTGGACGTGCGACTGTAGTGCAGGGCAATCGCCTTGCACCCGCCTGCACAAGAGTGTTGGCGGAGGAGCCGGGAGCGAGCAGTAAGGGGCGAGTGAGAGAGGGCATTTATGCCCGGAGGAACGCAGGCGCATATATTATGGAAAAAGAAACTGCCGCATTACGAAAGAGTTTGACTGCACAAAAGGAAAAAGTGAGGGGGAGAGGGGAGAGAAAAAAGTAAAATGCGTTTGGGGCTCTCTCCTGAAGGTTGCACAAAACAGGATAAAGAAGTATTTTTGAAAAAATCTGACAAAATCACTTTTTTAAAAGCAGATTTCTTTACGCACATAATTTTGTAAAA
>JAZKZE010000086.1:0-12481 GCA_045612485.1 Victivallales bacterium
ACTTTTATGCGTAAAACATCCGAATGGGTCAGCCTCGGTCATCCTGATAAAGTCGCTGACTATATTTCCTGTTATTTGCTGGATAGATACCTGGACCGCGATCCCTACACACGCTTTGCCGTGGAGGTTCAGATAAACGACAACTTTGTCACTCTTGGCGGCGAAGTGACCAGCAAAGCCAACTACTCTCCGGAGGACATTGGCACCTTTGTCCGCACCGCCGTCAATCAGATCGTTTACACATCTGAATATCAGAAGCGGTGGGGCAAGGAGAACACGATCTGCGGAGATGAACTTATTATTACCCAGCACATCGGTCAGCAGTCCTCGGACATTGCCCAGGGCGTTGATAATTCCGGTTGGGGCGATCAAGGAATTTTTCATGGTATGGCGGTGAACAGTCCAGAAAACGACTATATGCCTGCCGACTGGTATCTTGCCAAGAAAATCGGTCAGCACTTGTACGACATCAAGTACGCCGGACTGGATATCAAGACTCAAGTCACAATGCTGGACGGCAAACCGGAAGAAATCGTTGTCGCCATTCCGATGCAGATGAAGCACAGTACGCAGGATATTGCCAACGCCGTGCAGTGGTGTTGCGGCGGTAACCGTGATTATAAGCTCACCGTCAACGGAACTGGCAGATTTGTGAAACACGGTCCCATCGGCGATTGCGGCACGACCGGCAGAAAACTGGCGGTAGATTTCTACGGCGGCAACTGCGTGATCGGTGGTGGTTCGCCCTGGACCAAGGACGGCACGAAAGCAGACTTGAGTTTGAACCTGCTTGCCAGAGCAAGGGCGGTTTCATATATTCAAGAACATCCGGATTGCCCGGAAGTACACTGTGCTATTTCCTGCCGTATCGGTTCTCCGGAAATCCTTGTGGTTTTCACCGATAAAGCCGGAAATGAGTTGCTTTCCTACCGTGAGAATGTAACTCCGGAAGAAGTAATCCGTGAATTCAACTTGCAGAAACCTCGCTTCGCCGAGATGTGCAGAAAGGGACTCTTCTCATGATTGCCACCTTTACATGGGCGATCACAATAATCAGTCTCACGGGAACGATACTCAATGTCAAAAAGAATAGTCTTTGCTTCTGGCTCTGGGCGGTCGGGAATATTGCGTGGTTGAGCTACGACCTTTGGCTCGGACTTTACAGCAGAGCCGCACTCGATGTCGTTCAGCTGGCGTTTGCCATTTGGGGCATTATTGCGTGGAAGCAAAAAAAGCCCCTCGGAGTGAGGGGCGTAAGTTCGGGGCGGTCAGGCGTTGGCTTCGAAAGAACCTTTGCGTTCCGCACTCTTTTTGAAGCGTGACGCTTCGCCCTTGGTGTTCATTTCGCGGAAAATTCCGCAGTAAAGGGTCTGCTCCGGAGTTTTGCCGGTGCTTTCCCATCCCGTCTCCTTGGCCTTGGCCACCAGTTCCTTGCAGTTCAGAGCTTCGCCTGTATCGGCGAGGATCTTGGCGGCGAGGTCAAGGAGCGACTTTTTCTTTTCCGGTTTTACCGTTGCACATTCCGGTGCAGGGTTCGGGGTTTCGACCTCTGCGTTGGTTTCAACTTCGGCGATGGTGTTGTTGTCTTCGGGCATAATTGTTTCCTCCATTTGATTATTGTTGATTTTTTCCAGCCGGGAGGTGAAAAACTCCCGTCCGCTGGAAATGCTTTTTACTTTATAATTTCCTTCGCCGCATTCGAGGATTTCCACTTCCACAAGATTGCGGCCGACCTTTGCGTTGGCGATTTCGCCGATTCTGAACTCACTCATTTGTAACCTCCAAGTTGTTGGTGTTGAACTCATTTTGCTTTCGCTGGTGCATATATAACCATGCAATCGGATCAATATCCAGTCAACTTTTGAAAATAAAGGAAAAATATATGGATAATTCGTTGAAACTCACCGCATTACCGATAGAAATGCTCGTGAGAATCCTCAAACAGGCAGGCTCCCGGCTGATTACCGAAGAGAGCATTGCCGAAGATATTGCGGCAGGTGCGCCGCAGAATGAAGACGGCACGATCAACCTGATCGAGTATGCCGCTTGGCTCGTGAAAGGAGATGATACCGATGCCCCTGACACCAACTAATATGCGCGTGGTGGATGTTGCCCGCTTGCTGAATTCAACATCGCAAGGCTTTGTTTTGGCACAGGCTCGGCTTTACCGCCAGTTCAACCGGGTGGGATTTCGCATTGCTGCGGCGGAGAACTCCCGGAACATCAACCTTATTAAATATATTGCATGGCTTTATGATGACAAGCACACCATTGCAACAGAAAATGCTCCCAGATCCTACGATGAACGCAGAGATGCTGAGCGAACCCGACAGGCAGAACAATCTGCGGCGGGTCGTGATATTGCCCCATTGCCGGATGTGGTAAATCCAGAACGCAAGAAATCCTGCGAGCGTAATTTTCAGCTTTTTTGTGAATGTTATTTTCCGGAAACCTACAGCCTCGGCTGGTCACCTGATCATCTGAAAGCCATTGAGAAAATCGAAACCGCTGTTCTTTCCGGAGGACTGTTTGCCTTGGCTATGCCCCGTGGCAGTGGAAAATCGACACTCGCGGAAACGGCTGCGATTTGGTCAATGCTTTACGGACATCGGGAATTTGTCACCCTGATTGGAGCAACGGAGTCGGCCGCATTGGAAATGCTGGACTCCATCAAGACGGAATTGGAAGTCAACGAAAATCTCGCCGCCGACTTCCCGGAGGTCTGTTACCCCATTGAGCAGTTGGACGGCATTGCAAACCGCTGTGCCGGTCAACACTGCAACGGAGAGCGAACCCGAATCACCTGGACTTCCAATGAAATCGTATTGCCCACCATCAAAGACAGTAAGGCTTCCGGAATCATCGTCCGGGTAGCAGGAATAACCGGTCGAGTGCGAGGCATGAAATACAAGCGGTCAGACGGCAGAAGTGTGCGCCCGACACTTGTAATCATTGACGACCCGCAGACTTCGGAATCTGCTGGTTCGCTTGAACAGACCCGGAAGCGAGTGCGTGTCCTTGCCGGAGATATCCTCGGTCTTGCCGGACCGGGGCAGAAGATCTCCGGCATTATGCCATGTACAATAATCCGCCCCGGAGATATGGCAGATATTATTTTGAACAGAAACACACATCCGGACTGGAACGGAGAGAAAACCAAGATGCTGTATGAGTTTCCGAAGAATATGAAACTTTGGGACGAATACGCCGAAATCCGTGCCGAAGCCCTGCGGACAGACGGTAACTTTCAAGCAGCAACAGATTTTTATTTGGCCCACCGGGAGGAAATGGATGAAGGTGCTGTGGTCAGCTGGGATGCCCGGTATAACCATGACGAGATTTCTGCACTGCAACACGCCATGAATTTGAAACTGCAGGACGAAGCCGCTTTCCAGGCAGAATATCAGAATGATCCGCTTCCGGAAGATTTGTCCGATGACACACTTCTTTCCGTTGATGAGATCTGCGGCAAGGTCAACGGCATTGCCCGGTATCGAGTTCCGCTTTCCTGTGACCGCCTGACAATGTTTATCGACGTTCAGAAAGCGTTGCTCTTTTACACTGTGGTTGCTTGGGGTGAGGACTTCACCGGGGCTGTTATTGATTACGGCTCTTGGCCCGACCAGCACCGTAGACAGTTTTCTCTTGCCGATGCCAATCCTACCATTCAAAGCACATTCCCCAAGGCTGGCTTTGAGGGTGGTTTGTACGCCGCATTGACAAAACTTACCGATGAATATCTCGGCAGAGAATGGGAGCGTGAAGACGGAGCTGTGTTGAAAATTGAGCGAGCATTGGTAGACGCGAACTGGGGACAGTCCACAGATATTGTATATCAGTTCTGCCGTCAAAGTACACACGCCGGTATTATAATGCCGTCCCACGGTCGATATGTCGGAGCCAGCAGTAAGCCGATGACGGAGTACCGCAAGCAACCGGGGGATCGGTTGGGTTTCAACTGGATGGTTCCCAATGTGGCAGGGAAACGGGCAATCCGTCACGTCATTTATGATACAAACTTTTGGAAAAGTTTTATTCACACACGTTTGGGAGTGGCGTTGGGCGATAAAGGAAATCTTTCCCTTTACGGCAGAATTCCCGGAGTACATCAGCTCCTGGCAGAACACCTGACCGCCGAATACAAAGTCAAGACCCAAGGTCGCGGCAGAACAGTGGACGAATGGAAACTCAAGCCCGACCGCACCGACAACCACTGGCTGGACTGTATCGCCGGATGTGCCGTCTGTGCCTCAATGCTCGGAGCAGCTCTCCCGGAAACTCTGCCGGTGAAAGCTGCTCGCAAACCAATGATCCGTCTTTCCGACCGCCGCATTGGAGAAAGACCGCAAACAACCACAGGCGGCAAAATGAAACTGTCAGATATCAGGAGGAGCAAAAATGGCTGATAAAAAAGAAGTTCCGGAGCATATCCGGCAGGCGATTGACCTTATTTCGGCAATTCTGCGAAGAATCAGAGAGAGTCGACTGGATAAATCTCCGGTATGATGCTTTATATATGGCGTAGCAGAAAGGATTTTACAATTATGGCAAATAATATGGCTTTAGAAATTGCCGATGTCTATGACATGGGCGTTGCAGAACTTAATGCAAAATTTGAAGAACTTTACGGCTTTCCTCCGGGACAGACCAGTGTAGTGACTATCCGAAACCGTATCATATACCGTATTCAAGAAACTTACCTCGATGGAGTTGCTCTTGAGGACAGAGAGTTTTTGAAAAATATTGCAGCCCGTGACCCATTGGCAAACCTCGTCCGCAAACCGCAGAATAAAGTCAGTAAGGTCGCAGGAGCAAAGTATGAACGCGTGTGGAAAGGGAAAAAGTACGAAGTTACTGTACTTGGAGATAAAAGATTTGAATTTGCCGGAGAGGTTTATACCTCTCTTTCAGCTGTTGCCCGTGCCATCACGGGGACTCGCTGGAATGGCAAAGTATTTTTCGGAGTGAAATAATGACAGAAAATAAAGGTAAAAAACGATGCGTGGTTTATTGCCGGAAATCTGTTGAAGATGCTGAGTTGCAAAATTTCAACTCAATAGATGCTCAACGGGAATCAGGCGAAAGTTATATTGCCAGCCAAAAGGCAAACGGCTGGGTTTGCGTACCAACAAGGTATGATGATTATGGATATTCCGGGGGAAACACCAACCGTCCGGCTCTGCAGCAGCTTTTGAAAGATTGCGAAGCCGGACTGGTCGATATTATTGTTGTTTATAAAATCGATAGACTTTCCCGTTCTATTTGTGATTTTTCGGAACTTGTGAAAAAGTTTGATGAATACGGTGTACAGTTTGTTGCCGTAACGCAGGAGATTAACACGGCAACATCTTCAGGCAGGATGATGTTGAATATTTTAATGACTTTTGCACAGTATGAACGCGAGATTATTTCCGAGCGTACAAAAGATAAGCTTTTCGCATCAAAACGGAAAGGCATGTACACTGGAGGTGTGGTAGTTCTTGGCTATAAAGCAGTTAATAAAAAGTTGGTCATCGTCCCGGAAGAGGCAGATCTTGTCAGAAGTATCTTTCAGCGGTACATTGAGATACAATCGCCGAAAGTAATTGCGGCTGAACTAAATACAGAAAATTTCAAAACAAAAACAGGGAAAGCATGGCAAACTGCTTCGGTCTACAGAATTCTCAATAATCATACCTATGTCGGAGAGATCAATTACAAGGGTACGACTGTTTACGAAGGGGAGCATGAGGCAATTATTGATGAGCAGACATGGCTTCGCGTACAAGAGATTTTGAAAGCAAACGCCCCGATAAAAGACCCATCCAAACGAACTCGCAGGGATATACCGCTGCGTGGGATTATAAAGTGCGGTCATTGCGGATGTCCGATGATGCCGTCTTATGCAAAGAAAAAAGGTGTAACATATTATTACTACCTTTGTGAAAAACATGAAAAAACGGTAGGTTTAAGCGACTGCCCGGTGAAAAAAGTCCCGGCAGGGATGGTTGAACAGTTAGTGCAGGAACAGTTGGATAAAGTATTTCACTCCCACGATATCCTTTCGGAATTATCGGAGCGAACACAGTTGCCACAAAGAGTTATTTCAGAAATATTCCGGGAAAACTTCTGGTCGCAGATCACTCCGGCAGAATTCACTCGACTTGCACAGTTGATTTTGGATAAGGTCACACTTTTTGAAGATCACATTGAGTTGGATATCAAAAGCGGTGGCATGGAAAGCATAATGGAGGAATTTACAGAAAATGACGCCTGAAATTTTACCCAACGGAAACATCCGGATTTCCATTCCGGTAACTATTAAAACACAAGGTGGACGCAAGCGGATTGTTGCAAAGGAAGTTTCCCGTTTGACCGGTTGTGAGTCACCCTTGCTTTTGAATCTCGCCAGAGGTTTTCATTGGCAGGAGTTGATTGATGAAGGGGCATATCCCAACATAAAAGAGCTGGCGAAAGCCATCGGCATTGATTCCGGAGTTGTAGCAAAAGCAATACGATTAACGTTGCTCTCACCGAAAATCATTCACAAACTTATCATTGGCGAAGTGGATATTTCAATGCAGACTTTGCGGAAGAGTTTTCCCATCGTATGGAGTAAGCAGGAAGAGGAACTGCTTTAACAAAATCCTCACTCCTTTCGTTGCGGCGGCATCGGTTTCCGGTGTCGCCTTTTTCTTTGCCCAGAAAGAGGCGTGTCGCGGCGGTTGTTCCCCGATTCGGCTGGTTGTTCGGTGGTGCTTCCGTCTGCCACCGTGTTGCCCCCTGTTTGCGGTCGGTTCAAATCTGTTTTTAACGGATAAAATTCTGCTTAACCAAACGACCTCTGATTTTGAGGCAAGAGGTCTTTCGCAGAAGTCTCCGGGTGGGAGATAGCATTAAGTGTATTTTTTGCATATTTAATCAACTGCGGTATTCTGCCTTGCTGAAATGATGATTTTAAGCAGAAAAGTATGTTTTTCAGAGGTCAGGGAGTGGGGACTATTTCAAATTGCAATTTTCGGTTTACAAGAGGTTAGAGAATTTTTTTAATTTCATTTACCCCGTTAGTGATATTCTTTCCTACCGAATGTCCTCCGTTTTTGAGGGTGGAGGTCGTCATTCTCCATTTTGGGGCAAGAGGGCAGAAAGGTGCTGTGTGTTTCGAGTGCTTTTCTTTCTCCGGCAGAGGTCTGGTAACCTCTCACAGCGGAGAATTTGGGGAGATTTTATGCGGATTTTGTCAGCAAACAGCCCTCTCTCCATTCTCCACAGAGAAAATTCAGCAGAAGCAGAAAAGTTGCAAATCCCTTTGACACAAGGGGTTTTACGCAGAAAATAAAAAAGTCCGAATCAGAGGTCTGACTCGGACAGAGAATACATAATGGGGTGCTAGATGGGATTTGAACCCACGACCTCCTGGGCCACAACCAGGCGCTCTAACCAACTGAGCTACTAGCACCATTTCTGATACTTTCATCGAGGAATCGTGTATCACTTTCGATGATGCACTTAATATACACCTCTCTCTTGATTTTTCAAATGCTTTTTCGTAAAAAATTCAAAAAAAATCAAAAATATGCCGATTTTCCGGATTTCCCCCCCTTTTTTACCATGAAAAACATACTGAAAATGGAGCTTTTGCAAGCTGGATGACTCCCAATAAGGGGAGGGGATGGTGCAAAAAACTTCAGACACGCTTTTTCAACAGCCGGGCAAGGTGACTTTTATCACAGAAATCCCAATAATCCGCCGCTTCTTTCAGCGTACAGCCTCTCCGGATCGCCGCTTCCGCTCCATTTAAACGGAAATTCCGCTCATATTTCCCGAAACTCATTCCGAACTGTTTTTTAAACAATATGGAAAAATACCCCGTACTCAAATGCTCCAACAAAATGGTTTGCGACTTCCGACACTCATTTCGGAGCAGAAAGAACTCTTGAACTGTCTCGAAGACCATTCCAAAATGTTGGAGAAATGGATTTAACATTGATTTCCAACTGGAATAAAACGGTTCGAAGTAAGGAAAATGTTATTCTCCTTGGCGATTTTGGGGATAGAAATGTTCTTCGCATTCTAAATTTTTCAAAGATGGTTTTCTTAAAAGGGAACTACGACGAAAACAAAGAGGAAAATTTCGAAATAGCATGTTTCGTTCTTGGAACCTTGACGAAGAAATGCTTTTCGAGGAAGAAGGATGCCTCGACGATGATTCTTATGCAAAGTTGCTGGCTCTTCACCCTGTTATCCTTCGAGAGCTTGTAACTGAAAGTTTTTCTTTGATTTGTAAAAGGAGCATTTTGAGGCTGTTCCCGCAGAGGATAGCAGCCACAAATTACCTTTCTCACCTTTTTGCAGCTGCATCTTTGATTTTTTCTGAATGAGTTTTGAAATTACCTTATTATTTCAGTTTTTTACACCTTCCGGAAGGAAAAAACAAGGTATTTATTGAATTTTTCTTGAAAAAATCCCATAGTTGTGGTATGTTTAGTAGCGAGTTTATTTTTTTAATTAATCATATCTCAGTCTGAAGAAAGGATACAGCGGAAGATGTCAAGAAAAGTTGTCATTACGGGAAGAGGTCTTGTTACTCCTCTGGGAAATGGTCTGGCAAACAACTTGCAGGCTCTCAAAGAGGGCAGAAGCGGGATTGTTTTCATGCAGGAATGGGCGGATATTCATCTGGACAGTCTGGTGGCGGGGGCCGCCGACAGAGAGGTGGAATGTCCCATGTTCAACGCAAAGAATCTGCGTTTCATGTCCCCCAACTCCCGTTACGCTGTGGCTGCCACTTATGAGGCTCTGAAGGATGCCGGTTTTGTGCCGGAAGATCTTCCTGAACACAATATTGCCCTCATCAACGGCTGTGCCGGAAGTTCCTATGCCACTGTATATGAAAATATGCGTAAGTTTGTGGAACATGATTACCGTGTGCGTGCCAGTTCCCCCTTCTCCGTTCCCCGGATCATGCCTTCTTCCGCTGTAGCAAATATTTCCCTGCTTTTCAAAACCACCGGGGAAAGCTACGATATAAGCTGTGCATGTACCAGCAGTGCCCAGGCGATCATTACTGCTGCACGTCTGATCAAAAGCGGTGAATATGATATGGTCATTGCCGGCGGTTCCGAAGAACTCTCATGGGGACAGGCTCTGGGCTTCAATGCCATGCGAGCTCTTTCCAAGAAATACAACGAAACTCCGGATAAAGCCAGCCGTCCCTTTGACAAAGACCGTGACGGTTTCGTACTTGCCGACGGTGCCGGTATGCTGGTGCTGGAAAGCGAAGAACACGCTCTCAAACGCGGTGCCGTGCCCAAAGCTGTAGTGTCCGGTTATTATGCCAACAGCAATGCGGTGGATATGGTGGTTCCCAGTGCGGAATCCACAGCGGAAGTTATGGGTAATGCCATCAAGTCTGCCGGACTTACTCCTGATGATGTGGCTTATGTGAATACCCATGGAACATCCACTCCCGTAGGCGATCCCATTGAATTGAACGGTATCCGTATGGTATTCGGTGAAAATTCCGGAGTTGCAATCAACAGTACCAAATCCCTTACCGGTCATATGATCGGGGCTGCCGGATCTGTAGAAGCAATTTTCTCCATGCTGATGATGGAAAATTCCTTTATCTGCAAATCTGCCAATATCGACGAACTGGATCCGGAAGTGGTCTGGGCGGAAAAGAATATCGTCAGAGAAAAGATCGAAAGAAGTTTCGACCACTTCCTGAGCAACTCTTTCGGTTTCGGCGGTTCCAACGCCAGTCTTGTGATCTCCAAATATAAATAAGCAGGTTATAAGAGATGAGTTGCGGCAGTTCCAAAGATTTCCGTCCCAAACTCCCCCCGTGGATCCGGGTGAAAGTCAAATCCGGGCCTGAGCGGGAGGAAGTGGATAAGTTGATGAAGCTCAATAATCTGAATACGGTTTGCCGTGGTGCCCAGTGTCCCAATATCTGTGACTGTTGGCACAGACGCACTGCCGCATTCATGATCCTGGGGGCGCATTGTACAAGATGCTGTAAATTCTGTGCTGTAGGGGTAACGGAAACACCGGAAAAGGTGGATCCGGAAGAACCCATGCGTCTGGCGGAAACAGCCGCAAAGATGAATCTGGGGTTTGTTGTGGTAACATCTGTGACAAGAGATGACCTTCCGGATGGTGGTTCCTCTCACTTTGCCGCAACCATCCGGGCATTGAAAGAACGTATTCCCGGAGTAAAGGTGGAAGTGCTTGTGCCGGACTTCAATATGGATGTGGATGCCATCCGGACAGTTATAGAGGCTGAACCGGAAGTATATAATCACAATGTGGAAACAGTGGAACGTCTTACCCCCCTTATCCGTTCAAAGGCACAGTACCGCAGATCTCTTGAGGTATTGAAAACTGCTTTTGAAATGACCAACGGCAGGATTCCTGTCAAATCCGGTATCATGGTAGGAATGGGGGAAACGGATGAAGAGGTCATGCAGACCATCCGGGACATCCGGGAAACCGGGGCTACTTTCCTTACGATCGGACAGTATCTGCCGCCTTCCGCTGAACACTGGAAACTGGAAAGATATGTGACACCTGAAACATTCAAGGCATGGGAAGATTATGCGAAAAGCATCGGTTTCACCCATGTGGCGGCCGGTCCCCTTGTCCGCAGTTCCTATTATGCGGATGAATTGGCTAAGGAACAGTGAGCGGCCCGGCTGCTGAAAGAGAAGGAGTGATTATGGAAAATGTGATCATTATCGGAAGCGGGGCGGCAGGACTTGCCGCCGGTATCTATACGGCAAGAGCCGGGTTGAAACCTCTGATCGTTTCCGGCACCCTGCCAGGGGGGCTTCTCACCCAGACAAGCGATGTTGAAAATTTTCCCGGATTTCCGGATGCTGTCAACGGTTTTGACCTTATGGATAAATGCCGGGAGCAGGCGGAAAAATTCGGGGCGGAAGTCCTGTATGATGAAGTAAAAGAAGTCGTACTTGTTCCCGGAGGAATTCACAGGGTCATTTTTGTTTCCGGTGAGGAAAAAGAGTGCAGGGCACTGATCATTGCCACCGGTTCCTCTCCCCGTTATCTTGGATTGGAAGGGGAGGAAAAATTCCGCAACCGGGGGGTATCAGCCTGTGCCACCTGTGACGGGGCATTTTATAAAGGGGTTCCTGTTTGTGTTGTGGGCGGCGGGGATTCCGCTATGGAAGAAGCCCTGTTCCTTACCAATTTTGCTTCGGAAGTTCACCTTATTCACCGGCGGGATTCTTTCCGTGCGTCAAAGATCATGGCGGACAGAGTGAAAAATAATGAAAAGATCATCATTCATTATAATAGCGTCGTTACAGAAATCTTCGGAGATAAAGAGGTCGATGGCGTCATCCTTGAAAATACGGTCAGTAAAGAAAAAGAAACCATAGCCTGCAAGGGATATTTTGCCGCACTGGGTCATGTTCCCCAGACGGAACTGTTCAAAGGCAAAGTGGAACTGGATGAAGCCGGGTATCTTGTGTTGGCTCCTCATACATCCCATACCAGTGTGGAAGGTGTATTCGGAGCTGGGGACTGTGCCGATAAACATTACCGTCAGGCGATCACTGCTGCCGGCATGGGGGCAAGGGCCGCTATTGACGCGGAAAGATATATTCACAGTAAAGAATAAAAAAAGTTATTACCAGTTGAAGGATCATTGTATGTACCGTAAAAGTTTTACCCTTATCGAATTGCTTGTTGTTATAGCCATCATTGCCATTCTTGCAGGAATGCTGCTGCCTGCGTTGAAAAATGCCCGTCTTGCGGCACAGACCATCAACTGCATCAGTAATCAGAAGCAGTTTTTTCTGTATTTATATTCCTATCAGGATGCCAATAAGGGGTGGGCGTTGGGGGCAGGATATTTTGATGCCACCAAAAGATCTGATAAAATAAATAATATTATCCAGATCCTCGGACAGCCTCATGCAACTGCCAACAGTAATAAAGCTCATGGCTATGCCCCCTGGACATACGGATTGAACAGTGGAAAATATAAGATGCTTTATTGCGATACTGCTAAAAACAGGACTTCAGGTTTTACCGCAAACCGTATCACCACTCATACCATGTGTCCGGAATTGAGCTGCAGTTCCCAGAGCCATTATGATCTGATGTACAGCAGATATAAGGATCTTACCGTATGGTACCGTGACCGCAACGAAAGAGTTTTCAAGCCGGATTCCGTGAAATTGCCCCAGGCATTGCACCTGATGCATTGCGGCAGGGAATATGGAAACTCTGACCGGTATGTGGGGACATGGCATAAAGCCAATAATGATGGTGCCAACATGACGTTTGTTGATGGCAGTACCCGTACGGTTCCCATCAAAAGAGACAGAAGAATCGTTGTCCTCTCTTCCTCCTCAAAATTGGGGACAGCGGAAGAAAGAATCCATATGTTGAACCGTTCCTACCCCTGTAACGGTACATTTTCCAGAGGTTGGTAATATAAGGTGTGTTTTATGCAGAAAATCAGAAAACAGAG
>JAZKZE010000087.1:0-30370 GCA_045612485.1 Victivallales bacterium
GGTGAGATCTCCGGTGCCATGCTCAAAGAAATGGGGATCGAATATGTGATCATCGGTCACAGCGAACGCCGCCAGTACTTCGGTGAAACCGATGAAACTGTGAACAAACGTATTGCTGCTGCTCTCAAATACGATCTCAAACCCATCGTCTGTATCGGTGAAACTCTTGAAGAAAGAGAAGGCAACAAGACTGAAGCCGTTCTTGCCAAACAGATCAAAGACGGTTTCGCCAATATCGCAGCAGCGGATATGGCAAAAGTCACCATCGCCTACGAACCCGTCTGGGCGATCGGTACCGGCAAAACCGCAACCCCCGACATGGCTGAAGAAACCCATGCCTTCATCCGTAAGACCTTTGCTGATCTCTACGGTGCAGAAGTAGCTGAAGCTCTGGTCATCCAGTACGGCGGAAGCATGAAGCCCGAAAACAGCAAAGACCTCGTTGCCCAGAAAGACATCGACGGCGGTCTTATCGGCGGAGCTGCTCTCAAAGCTGACTCCTTCTATGATCTTGTGGCAAATGCCGCACTCTGATTTATAGAGAACTGATAGAAAAAGAGAAAATCTCCGGTATGGAAAATTCTGTACCGGAGATTTTTTATGGTTCGACAGTTTTTTTAAAAAGGGGAGGGGGGATTGTTTGTCCGCCACCATTATCCTGCAATCAGCGTCCGAAGTTACAGAGGTAGCCGCCGTCAATAAAATGGGTACTTCCGGTTACAAAAGAAGATCTGTCTGAACAGAGGTTCATAATAAAATCCACGATTTCAACAGGTTCAGCAGCTCTCTTGAGCGGAGTAGGCATATTTGCCATATCAGGACGGGTCAATACCGGCCCGGGAGCAACGCATACTGCACGCACATTATGAGGCGCACCGGCAAGAGCCAGACATTTTACAAACTGGAAAAGTCCGCTTTTACTTGTTCCGTACATAGGGCCGTCGGGGCTTGCCTGTACTCCGCTGACTGACCCCAGACAGACGATTACGCCATGTTTCTGTTTTACCATTGCAGGCATACAGGCTCTGGCAAAATAGACAGGACCTCTTAAATTTACATCCAGTCCCCAGTCGATCACTTCAATGGGCTGTTCATAGAAGGGGTGGAAACTTTTGCAGCACCGGGGTTCATAACCTCCGGCAAAACAGAGAAGATAATCGATACTTTTGTATTTTTCCAAAGCGGCGGCGGCTGTTTTTTCCGCATCGGCATAGCTTCTTACATCCGCTGTGATCCCCATTGCTTTCCCGCCATTGGCACAGATATTTTCCACGGCAGCATCAATAGCATCTTTATTGATATCAACAAGAACCACAGAAGCTCCCTTTGCCGCAAAAAGTTTTGCAGCAAGCAGCCCCATTCCCGAACCGGCACCTGTAATAACGGCAGTACGGTTGATAAATTCACCGCTTTCCATTTTTCCTGCGGCAGATGCCCAGGGGGTACGGCGGCGCATAAAATCAAGAGCCTGTTTGACGGTTGGCTGAACATTGCCTTCCGTGCAGCGGACAAAGGTCATCAAACTGCCGTTGAGCAAAGTTTCGTAACGCTGATATTTTTTACCATAGTCCCCGCTGCAAACAAAAACAAAGGGGATGGGAAGGGTGGTTGAGAGTGTTTCAGAGATCTCTCTGCTTATCATATATTCTTCTTCCGTATTGCAATGGAATACGGCTTTGGAAATATTCACACCCCGTTCGTAATGGGTATGGAAGTATTTTAATGTTTCATCCACACTGCATGGTTTGGAAACATGGGAGGACATAAGAACTGTTGCCCCTTTTTCCCGGAGTTCACCTATAAGGCGTTTCTGCTTTTTCACAGCCTCTTCATTAAAGGTAAGCTCCCCTTCCTGTTTATCGAAAATATCTCCCATCACATCTACGATACTTGCCCCGTTATCCGCAGCCATAAGCAGGATCTCCGCCCGTTTTTCATCGGAAATATGGGCTGTTGCAGTACTGCGGTAACAGCATACATAACTTTCCACTCTGCAGCATGCCGAAAGAATCTTTTTTATAGATTCAGCAGTGAAAAATTCTTCCTTCAATCCGTCAAGATCGATAACAACACCATGTGCGCCCTGTGCTTCAAATTCTCTGATATTTTCCATGAGAGCTTCAGGTGTGGCATGTTTGTCACAAATCCCGAAAAGCGGTCCGTATTTCATTTTCTACTCCTGTAAGTTGTTGTTAAATGCGGTTTCTGCTATAATATACATACCGGCAGATAAAAAAACAAGTTTCCGAAAACTTTTTCCGGAGCATTATCATAAAAGTACAATAAATTGCAAGAAAATGAAAATGATACCGTCTGCCGGCGAAAAGAATTTGACAGCAGGGCAGGGGATCGCTTTTTCAAAATTACAGGACAGGTGTAAAAAAAAATCTGTAAAAATATATGAAAAAACAGAAAATATTGCTTGATATTTATGACAAATCATGTATATTTAACAGGTTTTAAATCAAAAAACATACAGTGTACAGAAGGAAGATATTATGGCAATAGAGTTATCTTATGTGCTGATTACTCCCTACTCTCTCATGAAATCCCGTACCGGCGGAATCATCGCCCGCCTGCTTTCCCGTTCTGATCTGGAACTGGTGGGGGCGCAGGTACTGATACCGTCAGAAGAGTTCGGAAGAAAGTACAGTGCCAGTCTTTGTACCCAGCTGGAGGATAATGATCCTTTTGCTGCCAAACTTTTCAGCGATTATATCCGGGAAAATCTGCTGCCCCAGGGCGGAGAAAATCCTGTACGGATACTTATTCTGCTTTTCCGTGGCGAGGAGGCCTGCCGGAAACTTTCCGAAATCGTCGGCTCCCACCTGCCCAATGCCAAACACAGACAGTTCTCCGATATTATTGGTGAGACCATCCGGGATACCTATGCAGATCTGGTTTTCAACAGAGACGGTTCTCTCAACTATTTTGAACCGGCTGTTTTTACCCCTTCCGATCCGGAAGCCGCCCTTCAGAAACTGGAGATCATTGCTGACGAAGCGGAAAAAAGTCCCAATCTTGTGGAAGTGAATCCCAAAGATGAAAATCCGGAAAAAACACTGGTTGTGATCAAACCGGACAACTGGCGTGAACCCAGTACAAAACCCGGAAGTATCATTGATATGTTTTCCAGAACCGGCTTAAAGATCGTTTCCTGTAAGATCCATCCCATGTCCGTGCAGGATGCTCTGGAACTTTATGCACCTGTGAAAGATTCCCTGCGAAAAACTCTTGCTCCCGCCATTGCAGAAAAAGCAAGACTGGAACTGGAAGGGGCTTTCGGCATAAAGATCGGAAAGGAACGGGAAAAACAGTTTATTGATACGGTGGGGATACCTTATGCCGATGAGCAGTTCAACAGGATCATTGAATTTATGTCCGGGTTCCGTCCGGATTCCCTGAATGAAAGTGAATATCAGCTTCCGGGAAAAGTAAAAAGTATGGTTCTGGTTTATGAAGGAAAAAATGCCGTTTCCAAAATCAGGGATGTACTTGGCCCGGTTGATCCCACCCAGGCACCCGGCGGAACGATCCGCAGAGAATTCGGCCATGACGTCATGGTCAATACTGCCCAATCCTCCGATTCGGAAGAAAGTTTCCTCCGGGAGAGCAATATTCTCAAGATCCGGTACAACAGCATGGCCGCGATCATCCGCAAATATTTGCAGGAAATCAATCAAAACAACATAAAATAATAATTTTACCGGTTATCCGGAAAATGTGAACCAAGAAAAGAAAAAGGAACTGAAAAACTATGAATGACCTGACTGCATGCAACAGCACCATGGCATTTCTTGCCCCCTCTGCAACTCTTGCAATTTCAGCCAAGGCAAAAGCAATGAAAGCTGCTGGAGAAGATGTCTGCTCTATGGGAGCCGGTGAACCTGACTTTGATACCCCCGCCCATACCAAACAGGCGGCGACCGAAGCACTGCTCCGGGGCGAAACAAAATATACTCCCGCCTCCGGTATTCCTGAATTAAAAAAAGCGATCGCGGAAAAGTTTGAAAGAGATAATCATTTCAAAGTTGATCCTTCCCAGATCACAATTTCCCCCGGTGCTAAATTCAGCGGATTTGCTGCAATCGTTTCCCTCTGCGGTATCGGTGATGAAGTCATTCTGCCTGCTCCTTACTGGGTAAGCTATCCGGAAATGATCAAAGCTGCCGGAGCAAAGGCTGTGATCGTTCCCTGCCTTGCAGAAAACGGTTATGAACTTGATCCCGCTGACTTTGAAAAAGCGATCACTCCCCGTACAAAACTTCTGATCCTCAACAGTCCCTCCAACCCCACCGGAGCAGTCTGGAGAAGAAGCACGATCGAAAAGATCGCGGAAATCGCTCTGAAAAACAATATCATGGTCATGTCTGACGAGATTTATGAAGAACTCGTTTATGATGCAGATGCCGAGCATACCAGTATTGCTTCCCTTTCTCCCGAAATGCTGGAACATACTGTTACCATCAATGGTTTGAGCAAAGCCTATGCCATGCCCGGCTGGCGTCTGGGGTATCTTGCCGCACCTGCCTGGCTGTCCAAGAGAATCAATGCTTTCCAGAGTCATACCACAGCAAACCCCACATCCTTTGTTCAGTTTGGTGCTATTGCTGCACTGAACGGCCCCCAGGATGAAGTGGTATCCATGAGAAATGCTTTTGCAAAACGCAGAGATCTCATTTACTCTCTTGCTTCTTCCATTGAAGGAATCAAAGCCGTCCGTCCCCAGGGGGCATTCTATCTCTTCCTGGACATCTCTTCTTTCGGACTTGCTTCTGCTGACTTTGTAGCAAAACTTCTGGATCAGGAAAAACTTGCAGCCGTTCCCGGCGATGCATTCGGCGATGACCGCTGTATCCGTCTTTCCTACGCATGTTCTGAAGAGTTGATCAGAAAATCTCTTGACAGACTTGCTTCCTTCTGCGCCTCTCTGAAAAAATAATATTTCCGTTATGGTTCAGAAATTTGATCCGGCAGAAACAATGCTGCCGGTTGCAAAAGTAATAGATGAATTGAAAACCGCTCTTTCCCGCAAGGGGAGGGCGGTTCTTTGTGCGCCTCCGGGCGGGGGGAAAAGTACACTTGTACCTCCGTCGCTGCTTGGGGCGGATTTTCTGTATGGACAGAAGATCATTATGCTGGAACCCCGCCGGCTTGCCGCAAGAAATACGGCAAAAAGAATAGCAGATCTTTTACAGACTCCGTTGGGGGAGGTGGTTGGGTGTCACACAAGATTCGATCACATCGGAACAAAAGAGGTTCCTATAGATATCGTAACGGAAGGTGTGCTTTTGCGGATGTTGCAGAACGATCCGGCTCTTACCGGAGTGGGACTGCTTATTTTTGATGAATTTCACGAACGCAGTATTGAGGCGGATCTCGGTTTGGCTCTGGCATTGGAAAGTGCCTCCGTATTACGGGATGATCTGCGTATTCTTGTAATGAGTGCCACGCTTGATACAGTAAAGGTTGCTGGACTTTTAAAAAATGAGGAAAATAATCAAGAGGCTCCTGTGATTGTTTCTGAAGGAAAGATGTATCCGGTCGAAACTCTTTACAGACCCAATGATCCGGGAAAGGATCTTGTGGGTAATGTGTGCAGTTCTGTTATTGAGGCATTGAACAGTTATTCCGGTGATATTCTGGTATTTCTGCCCGGGGAAGGGGAGATAAAGAGCTGTATAAAATGGATGCAGAAATATTTTCCTGATATGGAAAAACAGCGTTTGGCAGATTTTCCTCTTTATGGAAATCTTCCTCCGGAAGAACAGGACAGGGCTTTACAGGTCTCGCAGGAGAACTTCCGGAAAGTTATTTTTTCCACTTCTGTTGCGGAAACAAGTTTGACTGTTGAGGGGGTAAAGATCGTTATTGATGCCGGTCTGATGCGATGTGCGGTATATTCGCCGGGCAGTGGAATGGATCATCTTGAAACAAAAAGAGTTTCAAAAGCCTCCGCCGACCAGAGACGGGGGAGGGCAGGGCGTACTGCACCGGGGGTATGTATCCGGTTATGGCATATTTCCGAAGAACGGGGAATGGCTCCATTCAATACTCCGGGTCTGCTTCAAGCAGATCTTACCTCATTTGTATTGCAAATTGCCCAGTGGGGGATCCGGATTTCTGACGTAAACGAAATGAAATTACTTGATCTCCCTCCGAAGGGAGCCATGGAACGCTCTGTAGAACTGTTATTCCAGCTTGGCGCTTTGGAAAAGGACAGCTCCGGAATCACTTCCTACGGCAGACAATTATGTAAATATGCCCTGCATCCACGCCTGGCACATATGGTGATCCAGGGGGAAAAGGCCGGAAAAAAGGCTTTGGCATGTGCTATAGCGGCACTGGCACAGGAAAAAGATATTTTTATTGCCCCCGGATCAGCGGATATTGTACTGAGACTGGAATATCTTGTAACAGGAAATACTAAAGGGGAAATGGAAAATTCTCCTGTGGACCGCAATGCACTTTTCCGTATAAAGAACATTTTGAAAAATGATTTCCGTATCCGGGAAAATGAACTTGGTAAAGAGGATATTTATTCCCGTTATACCGGAAAATTGCTTGCCATGGCATATCCGGACAGGATCGGAAAAAAGATCCCTGAAAGAAAAAATGAATATCAGTTAGCCAACGGAACAAGGGCGGTTCTTCCGGATAATGATCTTTTGAATAAAGAAGAATATCTTTGTATAGGTTCAGCAGAAGGATTGTCCGCTGTACCGAAGATCCGTTTTTGTGCGGCATTGAATGAACAGGATATTCCGGATGAGCTGAAAAAGAGTTCCATTGAAACATTCTGGAACAGTACAACAAAAAGTATAGATGCCTTTGAATGTACAAAAATCGGGTCATTAACATTATCCCGCAAAAAAATTCCTGCCAATTCCGGAAAGATCCCTATGAAGCAGAGAACGGAAACATTGTTCAAAGGGCTGCGACTGCACGGGGCAGGGGTGCTTCCGTGGAGCGAAAGGGAAATTTCCATAATGAAAAGATGTACTTTTCTGCATAAATATATTGGAGAACCCTTCGTTGAATTAACTCCGGAAACTCTTCTGGATGAATTGGAACTCTGGCTGGAAGGATTTCTTTCCCCTTCCTGTAATTCTGTTGCAGCACTTTCCGGCAATATTCTTGCAGCAGCTTTTGATTCTCTTTTTGATTATTCCTTGAAACAGGAACTGGATAAACTGGCTCCCGAAAGGATCGAAGTACCCACTTCTTCAAAAATCAAAGTTGATTATGATTCTGATCCGCCCCATCTTGCTGTGAAATTACAGGAACTTTTCGGAATGATGGATACCCCTGTTATTGCCGGGGGGAGGGTGAAGATCGTTATGGAGATCCTCTCCCCTGCCATGCGGCCCATTCAGGTGACCGGCGATCTTGCCGGATTCTGGAAAAGCTCCTATTTTCTTGTCCGTAAAGAGATGAGAGGGCGTTATCCCAAGCATGACTGGCCGGAAGATCCCCTTAAGGCTGTGGCTCACAGAGGCTCAAAACGAAATTCTCCAAACAATAAATAATGATATCGTTTGATATCTTGTAATTATATACGATATTATTAGATTAAATAAATTGGATATTATATAATATTATAAGATATCAAACAGTAATATTTGTAAATTGTTTCTTTTGTCTCGATTTTCCACTTGTTTCCCGTAAATCTGCTGTTTGGAGTATTGATCTGCCGGCAAGATCATGTACTATCAAACTTTGAAATATTCTGATATTTTTACTCTTCTGCTGCGTACGTTTCCCAATTCCTCTCTTTGCCCGTTTGTGACAATGTGAAGCTTTACCGGAAATATACATCATATTTTATATTCCATGTCTATGGATACTGAATATCCCTGTTTTCTCTAATGTTTTTCCCGGTAGCTCATCCCCCCGTATTTACCCCGTAGTAACGTCGTATAATATATATTATGTTAAATTGACTATTACAGTAACGGGGGAGGTGAAGTTTGTAAAATTCTATATATAAATTATTTATAAATATGATAACAATGAATGTTGATAACTTGTTGAGTTATTTACATGGAACGTTGATAAAAGTGATGATAACTTAATGCCGTCGGCCTGCAATGAAGGAACCCTCTATTTTCCGATGTAAAAGAACAGGGATAATACAGGGATAATTCTGTTGTGCCTGAAATGGTGAAATGGCTTACGGATGACTTCTGCAGTAACGGGGGAGGAACTTGCTGTAAAGGAGAGTTCAGTAATACTGGGGATGAAAGAACCAATTAAAGTTTGAAAAAGAGAGGAATCATGCTATATTACTATATATATTAATAAGATAAAGCATTAAATCAAGGAATCACTACATGGCAGAAACGTCAGAAAAAAATAAAAACTCATTCTTCAGGGAAATATCGGAAAGTATTGTATATGGATTATTTCTGATTCCGGCTGAACTTATCCGGCATTTGAGCTTGAAACAAGCCTATAATCTTGTTAAAATTGCCGCTTTCTTCTTTTATTACCTGGATTTCAAGCACAGAAAACGTATTATAACCCATTTGCTCCACAGCGGGATCGTTTCCAGTCAGAAAGAGGCGAAGTCTCTCGCAAAGAAAAACTTTGTACACATGTTGAAGGTTTTTGTGGAAGTCGTGAAATTCGATCAGATCATTACAAAGGAAAATCATAAGGAATATATCAGTATCGACCCGGAATTTACCCGGGAAATGGCAGATGTGGTGGATCCGGAAACATCCATTCCTGCGATCCTTGCATCCATGCATCTGGGAAACTGGGAGTTGGCTGCAAACTGTTACAGTTACTATACCAACCAGACGATGTGTTCCATTATGCGTCCCCTTGCCAATAAAAAAATCGGTAACTATTTCTACACGAAAAGAAATGGTATTGCCCATGAAACGGTTTCCAAGGAAAAAGGAGTCAAACCGCTTCTTAACGCACTGCGTGCCGGTAAGACGATTGCGATCGTAGCCGATCAGCATGCCAGTCACAATGAAGGGATCGAACTTACATTTTTCGGTCATCCTGCAAGAACTCATATGACCCCTGCCCTGCTGCATCTGAAAACATCTGTTCCCATCTTTACTGCGGTGGTAGTCCGTAAAGATGATGATTTTCATTTTATGCTCACAGCCGGAAAACTTATCCGCTATACTCCTACCGGAGACAAGGAAAAAGATATCCGTGCCATTACCGAAGCCTACTCTGCCTCTTATGAAAAACTCATCAGAAGATTCCCCGATCAGTGGCTCTGGGCACACCGTCGCTGGCTGGACTGCGGCAGACACGCTTCTTGGTCTCCTGACCATTTTGAAACTGTCAAACGCAACCAAACGGCAGAAAACGATAAAACAAAGGGTTGAAAAAGCCCCCCTCCCCTGTAAATAAAATCTTTTTTGAAATTATTTCAAATTATAAAAATCATCTGAAAGGATAGAAAAAATGGAAAGACAAACTGTTGATAAAATGGATCATAAAAAGATCCTTGTCGCCCCTTCCCTGCTGGCTGCGGACTTTGCCAATCTGGAAAGTGAACTTAAAAGAATTGAAGAAGGTGGTGCCGATCTGCTCCATCTGGACATCATGGACGGTCATTTCGTTCCCAATCTGACAATGGGGCCTCCCGTGATCTCTGCGATCCGCAAGATAAGCAAGCTTCCCTTTGACGTGCATCTCATGCTTACCGATCCCATTAAATATGTGGAACCCTTCTGCAAAGCCGGTGCTGATCTTATTACATTCCATATTGAATGTGACAATGATGCCGATGAAGTGATCTCCGCGATCCGCAAACAGGGCGTTTCTGTGGGAATTTCAGTAAAACCCAAAACTCCGGCTTCCGCCATTGAAAAATATCTGGATAAGATCGATCTTGTTCTGGTCATGTCCGTGGAACCCGGTTTCGGCGGTCAGTCCTTTATGAGTGAAGTCGTACCAAAGATCGCCGAGATCAGACAGATGGCAGATAAAGTCAACCCCACTCTCCATGTGGAAGTTGACGGCGGTATTGATGGTAAAACAGTCAACAGTGTCGTTCCCGCCGGAGCCAATATGCTGGTAGCCGGTACGGCAGTCTTCCGCGCTCCCGATGGAGCAAAAGCTGCTATTGAAAGACTTCACGCTGCACAGGATCAGCTCCCCGGATAAAAAATGAAGAAACTTTTCACCTTTCATGATTTTCTGATCCAAAAATACGGAAAAGCCCTGCAAAGGCTTTCCTTTGATCTGGGGCTTTCCTGCCCCAACAGGAAAGGTGAAAGCTCTTCCGGCTGTGCTTTCTGCAGTGCAAAGGGGGCAAGGGCAAGACATCTGCCCCCGGATATGACACTGGAAATGCAAGCGCAAAGGGGGAAAAAATATCTCCATGACCGTTATGGTTTTGACGGTCCTTATATAGCTTATTTTCAAGCATATACCAATACTTACGCTCCTCTTGAAGTCTTGAAAAGTCTTTATGAAAAGGTGTTCACCCTTGCTGACTTCAAAATGGTCATCATCTCTACAAGACCGGATTGTCTTCCGGATGATGTGCTGGACTATATCGCATCCCTGAAAGAGAGATTTGAAGTCATTCTTGAGCTTGGTGTACAAAGTGCTGTTGATGAAACCCTTCTGAAAATCAACAGAGGTCATGATTTTGCCTGCGTGGAGGATGCTGTAAAACGTGCTGCCGCCAAAGGGATACAGTGTGCGGCACACGTTATTCTGGGATTGCCCGGTGAAAATATGGAGCATTATCTTTACACGGCAAAAAAACTTGCAGCACTCCCTTTTTCAGCAATAAAAGTACATAATCTTCTTGTTCTTCGGGATACCCCCATGGCGGCAATGCTGCACAAAGGTGAAGTAAAAGCTCTGAATGAGTTTGAATATGCAGAAGCCCTGAAAGCATTTCTTGCAGAGCTTCCGGAAAACTGGATCATTATGCGTTTAAGTGCTGAAGATGATCCGGAAAAGATCCTTGCGCCGAAATGGTGGATGAGCAAGGGAAAATTTTTACAGACATTCAGGGACAGTTTTGAAAATACCGGAAAACAGGCTCATCCGGATTCTTTCCATGCGGTTCAGACACAGGATGGTTCCTATACTTTTTACCATCCGGAGTATAAACAGTATTTTCATTCGGTTGCCGGAGCCTTTACAGAATCATGGAAAAAATATCTTTACCCCTGTAATATTCCTGCAAGGATCGCCAACGGGGAAAATCTCCGTATCCTTGAAGTGGGATTCGGACTGGGGTGCAATGTGACTGCACTGGCTGAGTGTATCAGAAAAGAAGAGAAAAAAGAAGGGAGTATAAATGTTACTTCCCTGGAGATTGACCCGAAAGTACTGGATGCCGCTTTGTATCTTCCTGAACATCCGGGAAAAGATATCCTTGTTTCTTTACAGAAGGAGTATATATATAAGGAAAAAGGATTTGTTTCACGGATCATTTTTTCCGATGCGAGAAAATTCTTCAGAGAAAATACTGCGCTGTTTGATGTGATTTTTCTTGACGGCTTTTCTCCCGACCATAATCCGGAACTCTGGACAATGGATATTCTTGAAAAGATGAAAGAATGTCTTTCCCCATCCGGAATGATCGCTACATATTGCAGAGCTTATCCTTTTATTAATGCTTTGCTGAAGAATGATTTCCGGGTCTTTGAAACGGAAGCCTACGGCAGACGTCATGGCGGAACTCTTGCGTTGTGCACACGATCCCCCCTGCCCTTACAGAATACAGAAGAAAATACCAATATTCCTTTATCGGAAAAAGATTTGCATATTGCTCTGGATTCCACTGCCGGGATCCCTTATCGTGATCCCGGTTTGGTTATTTCACGCGCAGAGATACTCCGGATGCGTAAAATTGAGGTGGAAACAAAACGCAGAGAAGGCATGCCCAAGTGGTATAAAGGAAAATAAAATATACTTACCGGAAAATTACTTTAATTTACCTTCTTTATCATTCCGGATTATAGAATCCTGCAAAATATCAAAAAGTTCTTCTGCAAAAAGTTTATGACCTTCTTTTGTAAGATGGATCCCGTCGGAGCAAACAAATTTTTCCATATCAGGTCTCATTATTTCTGAAAGATCTAAAACTTTATAATCATATTTTTTATAAAAGGAACGAGCTTTATTTCTTTCCACTTCCAGCATTTCATCCAAACCTTTCCAGATTTTGAATGATTCCTGCCATGCAGGATGACGGTAGGTCATGTGTTTTTCATTGATAACAGGATTGAGGACAACGCCGATCCTCTGACAGTTTTGTGGAAGTTTTTGCTGAAATTCCTCCATCAGTTGTTCAAATTCTCCCTCGAGAAGACATCTTTCCGGTCTGGCAAGATCTTTATTATTTGCCCCGAACATCACAAGACAGTAATCCGGGGAATACTGTAAAACAAATTCATCAAATTTCTGCATCAGTTCTCTTGTTGACCAGCCGCCGGCAGCACCGTTGAAAATGGAGAAACATACAGAGGAAAATCTTTCAGAAAGTTTTTTATGCAATATGGAGTAGTAACGGTCAGCAACAGTTTCCGCACCAAGACGTCCTTCCATGATGGAAGAACCGAAAAGAGCGATTTTGATGTTTTTCATTTTCTTGTATTCTTTTTTGCTTGCGTTTATTGTAATTCCGGTATAATATAGCAAATTTATTCTCTTTTACAAATACTTTTGATTTTATGCTTCAAAAAAATCTCTTTTTTTTATTTCCGGGTATTGAAAAATCATTTTGTTTGATTATAGTTATAATTAGAAAACAAATGTAATATAACAAAAGTACAACAAAGAATACGATTATGCCGGCATCAAAAAGTGATGAGATCCTGAAAAAAATCTACCGTGAACTTGCCGCCGGAAAACTGGGGCAGATCGGCACGCCTTTTTTAACCGTAAGGGAACTTGCCGCATCGGAAAATATTTCTTTAAAAACCGCCTTCAATATTGTAAGCAGACTCAATGAAGAAGGGATCATCGGCAAAGAAGGCAGATCCTACAAAATATTGAAAACCCTTCCCCCTGCCCTGAACAGGAAAAGCAGTATGCTTATCGGTTTTATGGCGACCTGTCTGGAAAGTCCTTTTTTTGCAAAACTGGCATGTCATGCGGAGGAAATGGCACATTCCGCCGGGGCAAGCCTTATCATTGCCAGCAGCAATTATGATTTTGAAACGGAAAAAGAGCGTCTGGAAATGTTTGTAAGACAGGGGGTATCCGGGATCATGATCTGCCCCTGGGCTGCGACAAAAAAAGAAGAGGCGTTCTACAAAACATTGAATGTACCTTTTGTGCTGCTGGGAAGAAAACTGGAAACGATTTCCTGTGATGCTGTGCTTGTCAACAATCAGAAAGCCGGTACCCAGATGGCGTACCATCTTTGCAAACAGGGGATAAAAGAATTTGCCTATATCGGTCAGAAAGGAAAGTTACGGGATTCCCGTTTATCCGGATTCCGCACGGGATTGATGGAAAACGCCATTTCAGAAGAGAGTTTAAGCACTCATTTTCTGGACAGTCATTCACCGGAAGAGTGCCGCAGAACGATTTTGAAACTTTTGAAAAACCGTTCAGGGAACAGGCTTGGCATCTTCTGTTACCACGATCTTTTTGCGGTAAGGGTCATTCATTGCTGCGCAGAATTGGGAATCAGGATACCTGAAGAAGTATCGGTTGCGGGCTTTGATGATCTTCCTGCGGCAAAAGAGATCTATCCCCCCTTGACAAGTGTTTCCTATCCGGTTCCGGAAATGGCAAGGATCGCCTTTGAGACTTTGTATGCGAAGATCCGTTTCGGCACCCATCCGGACGGGGGGATCGCCCGGTATCTGGATTCAAAATGTGTCATCAGAGAAAGTACAGTAATCAAAAATAATCACCCGAACAGATAAAAACAATACAAAAGAAAGGTTTATTATGGCTATCACCCAGACCTCCATCAGTTATTACGGTCTCAATTATGTGGAACATGCAGAAAAAGATTTTGCAGAAATGCTGGATCACGGCTGTACCACCGTTATCCTTGCAGTAACCGAATTTGACTTTGACTTCTGGAGACCCAATATTCCCAAAATCGTGGATAAAGCTCATGAAATGGGATTGAGAGTCATTATCGACCCCTGGGGAAACGGAAAATACTTCGGCGGGGAACAGGTAAGTAAATTTTTGCAGGATAATGTGGAAAACCGTCAGGTCTCCGCTTTGACCGGAGAAAAACTCCCCTATGCCTGCTTCAATACAAATTCTTACAGAGATTACTTCAAAAACTTCTGTCTCACCCTTGCCCGGGAAACCAATGCCGACGGTTTCTTCTGGGATGAACCCCACTACGCCTTCCCTAAAGGGATTGCCTCCATTACCGGCGGTGTGGCAGACGATTGGACATGCTATTGCCCTGTGTGCCGGAAACGCTTTGAGGATTATTACGGCTATCCCATGCCCCGTTATATGACAAATGATGTAAAACTTTTCCGCTGGAGAGAAGCTCTTGTGGTACTGGAAGAAACTTCCAAAGCTCTGAAAGAACTTAATCCCAAGCTGGAGATCACCTGCTGCGTTCATGCCACCCAGAACGGTTATTATGTTTCTGAATACAGAGGCTACGACAACTGGGATATGGTTGCTGCATGTCCCTATTTTGATGTGTTTTCCACCACAATCGTCAACTGGGCTCTTCCGGAAGACTTCTACCGTGATATTACCGAACGCACCGTTGCTGTTGCCAGAAAATACGGTAAAAAAGCGGAACGCTGGCTGATGGGCTATTACAAACAGCCCAAAGACTGGGCACAGGTGGCAAAATGGGCGGATATTGCGGAAGAAGCCGGTGTTGACCGGATCGCCGCATGGACCTACCGGGGCGGTTACGGTACAGTTGTCGGCGCACCCGATGCCCTGAAATTGTGGGATACCATTGGTGAAAACTATAAGAGAGTTCTGAAAAACGGTAAAAAAACTGCTGCAAAAGGTAAAAAGAAATAAAAACATGACCGGGGAAAGGCTTTTTCTTTCCCCTGCATAAACTTGTAAATAAAGGAAAATATCATGTTGAAGATTTATGTACCTGAGAAAAAAGGCATCTTCAAGATCGTTTCTGAAGAATTTGTTTCTTTCTATTCCCGTATGACCGGGGAGAAGCCCCAGATCGTTACAAAGGTTGCGGAAAAAGGGGATATGGTGGTTATCGGTTCCGATACGGTCAACGCCTATACCCACTCAAAGATCATTGATAAAGTCATCCCCCAGTTTTCCATTGTGACCGGCAGGGATGATTATCAGATCGTTTCTGCAAAAGATAACGGCAGGACACTTCTTTTCCTTGCCGGCGGAAGAGACCGGGCACTTCTTTATGCGTTGTATCATTTTTTTGAATTGCAGGGATGCAGATATTTCTGGGATGGCGACATTATCCCGGAAAAGAAAAACATAAAACTTGACGGCTATAATATCAAAGAATCTCCCCGTTTCCAGTATCGCGGATTGCGGTATTTTGCCCACAGAAGTCTGAAAAGATTTCAGGCGGAACACTGGGATATCGACGATTGGAAAAAAGAGCTGGACTGGTGCCTTAAAAAGCGTTTCAATCTTTTTATGCTGCGTATCGGGCTGGACGATATTTTCCAGAAAGCCTTCCCGGATGTGGTGAAGTACCCCAAATGGCATGTGCCTGAATCCACAGAACGCTCCTATGATGACCGTGACCTTTTCTGGAGTCTGGAATACCGGGGCAAATTGCGGAAAATGGTACTGGAATATGCCAGGGAAAGAGATCTCATGCACCCGGAAGATGTGGGGACAATGACCCACTGGTACAGTCGTACCCCTCATGATTTCCTCAATCATTTCAATCCGGATTTCATGCCCCAGGCGACAGCCGGATACAGTCAAAAGACCGGGCTTGTCTGGGACATCCGTCAGGATCATAATCTGGATAACTATTTCAAACTTACCGAAGCACATATTGAAAATTACGGTTCACCGGAGTTGTTCCATACTATCGGACTGGCGGAACGCCGCTGTTATGCGGAGCGTGATGCCAATCACCAGATGAAATTATATACCTACCGCAGGATCATTCATAAACTCCGCGGCAAATACCCCCATGCACCGCTGCTTATCGCCAGCTGGGATTTCTGTATGTACTGGAAACCGGAAGAGATCCATGAGTTTCTTCAGGAACTTGATCCGACCAATACCATCATTCTGGATTACACTTCTGAAACGGATAATGAGGAAAATAACTTTACAAACTGGAACATGGTTGGTAAATTCCCCTGGATCTTCGGACTTTTCCACGCTTTTGAACCCAATACCGATATCCGCGGATTCTACGATATAACGGAACGCCGGTTGAAAGTGGCAAGAAACGATGAAATGTGTAAAGGTATGGTCGTCTGGCCGGAATGTTCCCACACTGATACCCTTATGCTGGAATATCTGGGGGCAAACTCCTGGAATCCTGAAGACAGCAACTTGAAAATCGCCTCCTTTATTGAAAAATTTGTTTCCGACCGCTATCCGGAAAACACTGCTCTCATGCGGAAGATCTGGCAGAAATTCCTGCCGGTATTGAAAATGCGCGGGTTTATCGGCCCCAGACAGGATAATGGTACATTGATGTGGGAAAATCCCTTTGGAATTTATGACGGACTTCATGCCGGTAAATTCGGTACCCCCAATTCCCAGACACTTTTTCATCATGAAAAATTCATCAATACCTTTGCCGGGGAAGTTAAAGAGATCCCTGCCATATTGCGTATGATCGGGAAATTGGATTACAGCAAAGCGGATCCTTTTACCAGAAGGGATATGATCGACCTTCTCCGTTCCAGTATCGGAAGATGTATGCACTATGCTCTTTATCAGCTTACAACCTCTTTTGATTCCTGGCGGAAAGGGGCGGAGAATGAGGAAAATATAAAAGAGATCATTGCTGTCCTTGACAGAAGTTATATCATTCTTGCCGATATTCTTGCTGCTCATGAAGATTACTCCATGTATGATACCCTTAATGAAATGCAGGCCAAACATGAGTGCAATCCCAACTTTGAATACACTCTCAAGGGCAATGCGGAAAATGGGTACTGCCGTGCGTATATCCATGAATTGACAAAAAGTGTGTATCAGGAAGAATTCCGGCTTCTTGCCGATATCCATCTGACTGCATTGAAGAAAAAGGATAAAAACAACTTTGATGCAACAAGTGATGTATATAAGAAACAGGCACAGAAGATCCGGGATAAATTCTATAAGACACCCCTTGCCAAAATGAAAGCCGATCATGGAAAAGCCGCCAGGGCACTGGCAAAAAATATCAAAGAATATGCTGATATGTGGGAAAAACACATTTCCGGTAAAACCGACAGGAAAGACGTGGATATCTTTTTACGGACTGCCGGACTTTAAGAAAGGAAAGAAAAATGACAAAGATCAACGATCACGGCTATGTGGCTAATGCTTATAAAAACATTTGCGAAGTTGTGGAAAAACAGAATGATAATATCCGCAAGGCGGCAGAAATGATGGCAGATGCCATTGCCAATGATAAACTCATCAATGTTTATGCCGGCGGCGGTCATACCACTCTTGCCATGGGGGAAATGTTCTTCCGGGCAGGTGGTTTGGCAAATATCAATCCTCTCATGGAAACGGCTTTATCCGTATTCAACCAGGCTCTCAAATATCTGGAACTGGAAAGAACGGTCAATTTCGGTTCTTCCATTATCAAATATTATGACATACAGAAGGATGATCTTGTGCTTATTTTCCACAATATCGGGATCAATCCTGCTACCATTGATGCTGCTATGGAGATCAAAAAACGGGGTGGGAAGATTATTGCTGTGGCAAGCAGTTACTGGCAGAACGATATGCCTGCCGACCATTTCATCCGTCATCCCTCCGGAAAAAATCTTTTTGATTTTGCCGATGTTTGTATTGATGACTACAACCCTGTAGGCGATGCCATTGTAAATGTTCCCGGACTGGATACCCCCATAGCTCCGGTCTCCAATCTTGTGGACTTTACCATTGCCCACCTTCTGGAGATCGAAACGGTGAATATCTGTATAGAAAGAGGGATCGTCCCCCCGGTCTGGAACAGTGCCAACACCCCCGGAGGCGATGAGAAAAATGCGGCCTATCTTGCAAAATATAAAGGCAGGATCAAATCTCTGTAAGAGGGGACAGAAAATGGATAAGGTATGTATAAAATATGTTCCGGCAAAGCATTATGCGGAAGAGCTGTACAGTGTGATGCTGGGATGTTTTCCGGATTTCTGGACGCCGCGTTTTGCTGATGGCAATTACGCTTTTCCCTATGATGTGAAGATGTTTCTTCTCACTGTTGACGGGAAAAAGGCGGGGCAGACAGGGTATCATCCTTATTCTTTTCTGTTTGGTGATACGCTCCGGACAACCGGCGGGATCTGCGATGTGGGAGTTCTGCCGGAATTCCGGGGCAAGGGGTATTCAAAAATCCTTTTGGAATTTTTATGCGGAAAGATCATAAAAAAATATGATCCCCTTTTCATCCCTCTTTATACGGATAAACCGCCTGTTTATACAAAAATGGGCTTTGAAGTATATTATTCCAATCAGGACAAAAAGGCAACAGGAAAACAAATATTTGCGGATAAAGAAAAATTCCGTTTTTCCCCCTCTTCCCTTCCTATGGCAAAACTTGCAAAAAAATCTTTGGGAAAGTGTACGGAAGAGGAGTTGAAAAAGTTGAAGATCCGCTTCCTGTATGATAACAGCTCTTCTTTTCCGGGAAAATGTGCAAGAAGCAATGAAGTATGGGATGAATTGTTCCGTGATCCGGATTCGGAATGGATCTTGAAAGAAGAGGAATATTTCTTTTTCCGGAAAGGGGAATTGCTGGAAAATTATTCAGCTTCCGTAGTAACACCCCCTCCCCTTCACGGCGGACATGACGGGAATATGGTCATGTTGAAGATCTGCCGCAAAGCAAAAGACAGACAGGAAAAACTTTTATTGGAAAAAATTGGAAACAGGGAATTTATCTTCCCCCTTTCCGATGTATTTTAAGAAAACAGCAAATGCAGATTTACTGCAAGGAGGTTTTTATGGATTTAACAAAGATGAATGCAGCTCTTCAGGAACTGCGTTCAAAGTATGCCGTCGCCAATAATGGCGAGATCATTGCCGCCCCCTGCGGCGATATGGGTGCAGGAGCCATTCTCAAGTGCTGCTGCGGAAAAAGTATTCCTTTGCTCCCCTGGAGAAAAGAAAGAAGATTTTTTGAACTGAAAAATCTGGTGGATACCAATACTCTGGAAGATGTTTCCACGCTCCGTTTTGCCTGGATCTCTTCTGAAAAGACCCTTCCCCAGCTTCTTTACCGTGAACTGGATCTTTGTGAATATATCGGGGAATCCCCCATCGTATCCATTTTCGCCACACTCGGCGGAGATAAGACAGCCAACGCCATTGTGAAACTTGCCGATACAAAGAGCTGCAGTGTGGAATGTTCCGCAGGGCTTCCCAAAGGTGCGGAAGAAATCGACAAACATGAGATCATTGCCAGACGGGGGATAGGCTGCGACAGAGTCGTGGACAGTCAGATCCCCATGTCTTCCATTTATGAATTTACCCAGGAAGGGGAAAAACGCTTTACCGATGTGGATACAGAACTTTACGGTTTTTCCACAGAAGAAATCTGGCTCATCCGTGCGGCTTTTGAAGTTCTTTCCAAACCGGAACTTGCGGATATCTGGATCAAAGCGGATGCATCCATCCGTAAGAAAGTTGCCGCAGCATTGGAAACAGAAAAGAACGGGGCGGTTGCCCTTTTCGGTAAGGAGGATTGAAAGATGAAACCTGTAAAGATCGCTATGATGTCCCTTACCCACGGACATACCCGTAAATATTATCAGACATTGCGTGAAAACTCCAAATTGGACTGGGTAGCCTCCTGTGCGGAAGATCAGAGAGCCAAAGAGGTTTATGAACTTTATAAAAATGGAGTTCCCTGCTATCTTTCTGTGGATGAGATGTTTGAAAAACATCCTGATATCGAAGCCGTCGTCCTTGCCTCTGCCAATGATAAACATCTGGAACAGGTGAAAGACTGTGCCAGACGGGGTGTCCATGTGCTTTCCATGAAGATCCCCACCTTTGACCCCAAAGAATATGATGAAATGGTGGAAGAAGTGGAAAAAGCCGGGATCGTCTGTCAGGTGGAACTGGAAATGCACTATAATCCTGTGGTAAAAAGATTGCAGGAGATCATTGAAAGCGGTAAACTTGGTAAGATCCTTTCTGTTCAGGCTACCAATATCACCCTTTCCCCGGTATGGGCATTCCCCTGGCAGGGAAGTCCGGAGGCAAGTTATGGTAAACGCGTCCCCCTGCGTGACGGAGATAACCGTTTCCGCGGCGGTGCACTCTGTGACCACCCCCATATCTTTGACCTTATCCGCTGGCTCACCAAAAGCGAATTTGATTTCGTGTATTCGGAAGTAGCTCCCAACATCCGTCCGGATCTTGAAGTGGAGGATATGATTTTAGCCAATGGCAAGATGAAAAACGGTACAGCTTTCCTCTTTGACCCCTCCTGGTCCAGAATGGAAGAAAGACTTCCTGTTCCGGGTCCCGGCTGGGAAGTATTCCCCAAACGTATGGAAGTAAATGTGACCATTACCGGGGAAAAAGGTGTTGTTGCCTGTGACTGCTTCGGTCCCAATGTATATCACAACGGTGCCCCCAATGACCGTTTCACCGTCCAGTACACCTATTTTGATGAGTGGATCGGACTTATTGACGAGTTCGTTGCCTGTATCAGGGAACACAAAGAACCCAAGATCAATTTGAGATGGCACCGCGGCACCATTGATGCCATGAATGCCTGTTATACAAGTGTTCAGACCAAAGCACCTGCCAAAGTCTGATAAACTTTTTCCGGGGGGATAAAACTTATCCCCCTGATTTTTTATTTCAGGAGAATACATTATGGATGAAAAAGAACGTATTACCATATTGAAAAACCTTATTCCCGTTCCCCGGGAAATTTCTTTTGATGATAAGGAAGATTATATCCTTGAAGAAAATTCTCCGGTTCTTCTTACCTATGGCGGAAAAAAGGAAGAAGTGAAAATTGCAGAACAGATGATTTTTGACGCCTTTGATGCTTTCTGGAAAAGAACGCCGGATCTTACAGGCAAAAGCGGAAAAAAAGGTATGCCTTCAGGTGAAGGATATAATATTGAAGTAAAACAGGATCTTTTGAGCATAAAAGTTTCCACGCTTACCGGTTTGCAGAATGCCATGAAAACTTTGCGTCAGCTTGCGGAACCTGTACGCAATAAAGCAAGAACGGAAGATTTTTTCCTTGTTTCCTGTTCTATAAAAGATTCTCCAGTATTTACCTTCCGGGGGATCCATCTCTGTATTTTCCCGGAAACACCCTTATATGAAATCGAAAAAAAGATACGGCTTGCCGCTTATCATAAATTCAATTATGCGGTCATTGAAGTATGGGGGCATTTCCCCTTTGTCAGTCATCCGGAAATGTGCTGGAAAGACCGGAAGCTGGATCTTGGAGAACTCAAACGCCTTGTGCGTCTGGGAAAAGAACTGGGAATAACCTTGTGTCCCCAGTTCAATCTTCTGGGTCACGCTGCTGCGGCAAGAGGCGGAACAGGCAAACACGCCTTTCTGGACTTTGCTCCGGAATTGCAGGTTCTTTTTGAACCCGGAGGCTGGACATGGTGTCTTACCAATCCCTATACCAGACAGGTTCTGGCGGATATTGTTTCCGAATTGCTGGAATTTTTTGATTATCCCCCATATTTTCATATCGGATGTGATGAATCTCTGGACTTTGCAAGTTGCAAGACCTGCCGGAAAAGCAATAAGGAAAAACTGCTCCTTGACCATATCACCTTCTTTAATGATCTGATCAAATCCAAAGGAGCCCGTACCCTCATGTGGCACGATATGCTTCTTATCGGCGGAAAGGGTACTGCCTATGAAGGATATTATGCTTTCGGTTCGGAAAGTGACGGCTTGAAGAATCTTTACAAGAAACTGCCCAAGGACATCATTATTGCCGACTGGCAGTATGGTTACCCCAAAAAAACGGACAGTTCTGAAGAACCCACCTGGCCCACAAGCAAAGCATTCAAGGCCGTGGGGTTGGATGTGCTTTTCTGCCCCTGGCTGAACACAGACGGGATCATTTCCCAGGCGAAAATGGCAAAGGAACGCTCTTTTATGGGTATATTGGAAACAACCTGGCACATGAGTCAGACTTATCCCCAGTATTATGCGGAATTCACCGTTGCCGCCAACGGCGGATGGCGGGGGGATAAAGATATTGATCTTCCCATTACCTTCTGGGGAAGCAGTTATTCCATAGCCACACACCGCCACTTGCGGGAAGTGTGTCAGGATATGGGAATAACGGAATATGAAAAGACCGGTTTTTCAGAGCATCAGGTTCTCCCCGATGCCATGCTGCACTGATAAACTGTCCTGTATAATATAAAAACCCTCCGGGAATATTCAAAACGTTCCCGGAGGGTTTCTTTTATGGATGTATTTCTATCAGCGTTTTACAAGTATGCCGAAATCACAGGTAAGTGCCCCACCCTCATAGGAAAGAAGTCCGGGAGCTTTTTCTTTCAGACGTCCGAATTTCGTGGGCAGAAGTTTCAGATTTTCCGGAATGGAAATTTCAGACTGATGCTTATTATGGATCCCCACCGCAACGATCCTGTATTCCCCTTTACCGTTATCCAGAAGGGCGGCTTCCACCTCTTCTTTACTGTTTTTTACAGCAAGTTTTTTTACAGGAATATCGGAAAGAATAAAGTCTTCCAGATTTTTCAGAGTTTCCCCCACCTCCGTAAGCATACCCCAGCGTTTTTCCATGTCCCCTTTTTCAAAACCGTTCCGGGGGCCGGTCGTCCAGAATACAAAACCTTTTGCATCATAGATAATGTGTACGGCACAGGGGGAAAGCATATTTTCCACATTGAGGAATACTCCTTTATCCCGCTGATAGCACTGGGGAACTCCCCAGACTGCAGCTGTAAGACTTCTGGCTCTGGAGGCGAGCCATCTTGTATGAAAATTGGTTCCGTTTTCACGGACGGGATAAGTATCGTAAGCAAGAATATCCACAGACGGCAGATATTTGTGATAGGCTTCCACCTGATAAGAGACGCCCCAGACGGGATGGAAGGGGTCATATTTATTCAGAAGTCTGCGGCCCGCTGCAACTCCTCCAATGGAATCCACCCCTTTTTCATCATTTCCGTAATAGGAGAGGAATCCGGGGTGCTGTCCAACAAGGGCGGCGATATGCTGTATGCGTTTTTCCAGTTCTGCCGGATTTTTTGTTCCTTTGCGGAAATTGCCCATAAGTCCGCCTGTAAGGAAATCATGGACGACCAGCAGTAATTTCATATCCCGTTTGTGTGTTTCATCCAGCAGGCGGAGAAGTTCCCTGTCACTGCGGATATAGAATGAAACGCCGTAAGGCATGATGGTATTGAATACTTTCATATTTCTGATCTTGTCCAGATGTGCAAGAAAATCCTTTGAAAGACCGTCTTTATAAATATTGCAGTAAACCCCCAGCGGCATATACTTCTTCCCGTTGACCCAAAGTCTGCCCTGTTCATCCAGCATGGCAGTATTGGCAGGCATCTTCAACTCTTCCCGGATATTGAGCGGCATAAGTTTTTCACCAAGGACTTTTCCGTTTTTTGTATCATGAAGAGCGATTTTCAAAGTAACAGCTCCGGGTTTTCCGGCAGGGATGGTAAGAAAAATGAAACCATCTTTCAAAGTTCCTTTTACACTTTTTTCCTCTTTGCTTCCGGCATATTTCATAGTCGTCTTTACTTCAATGACAGCACCTTTGGGGATAAAGCCATGTTCAAAGAAACTGGAAAAAGTCACCTTGCCGCCCTTTACTGAAATTGCTCCGTGGGAAGGATATACCTGATTTAAAGTCCATTCCGGAACGGAGGGAACCATCATGATATCATCATACCAGACTTTGCCTGTTGCATTGGGATTTTTTATCTCTTTACTGCGGAATTGGAAATAACTCAAAAGGACAAAGCGGTAGTTATGCATTGCCGGATCTTCCCCTTTATGCTGATAACTCTGCTTGAAAAAAGTCCAATCCCTGTTTACAACGGCTTTTCCGTGATAAAAGCCGCCGCCTTTTACATATTTCCCGTTTTTATGCACCACATCCATGGTAAGTGTGCCGAAACCGTTGCGGTCCGCTTTGATCCATGCGGTAACATCATATTTCTGATTGCGTTCAAATCCTTTCACGACTTGAACTACAGTACCTCTCCGTTTGGGCGTAACAGTCACCTGAATACCGCTGGACTGATTTCTGCCGTATCCCCGTTTGAATTCGGCAACCGTTCCAACTCCCGGCGTCCAGTATTTTTTACCTTCTTCAAAGCCGCCGTTTCTGATCAGATTTTTTACGCCGTCCCCGCCGTAACATGGGGCAAGCATACAGGCGCAACACGCCGAACTCAATAATACATGGGAAAAGAGTTTCATTTTTTTCTCCTGAATTTATATTCTTTATATATTACAGTTTATTTCAAGAAGCGGAAAGGATAGGATTCGATCTGTTCGCCTACGGATTCCCAGCCGCTGTATGCGATCCTTGTCTTGCCGGAATTGGCATAAAATGTTTTTGTACGGAGTTTTCCGGCAGGCATCATACGCAGGGAAAAATCCCCCACATGCTGATCAATGAAAAGCACATTACTCATATTTCTGTGGGGAAATACCATATAGGTACTGATTGTAGCGGTAGAGTCATACATTAAACCGATTTCACTCATCCCCACTGTCATGGAGGAGGGCTTAAAGAATGTATAAGTTCTGGCAGATTTGGCAGATACGGTATCTCCGCACTTAATATAGGTATATTTTCTTTTTTTCAGATTATTTACGCCATAGACAGCTCCCCAGCAGAGATTGTCATTGATCCCGTATGTGATCCATTCCGGCTGTCCGTATATAGGGTCGGGGATGTTGGCGCAGTATGCAAAGGTGTTTTTGAGATTTTTTGTATTGGGTTTGATATAGCCATTGTTTTTGAGCAGATGAGCAAAATAAACGGCACCGCCCGGATCATTTGTGGTATAACACCAGTCGATCCCAGGCATCCATTCTTTATGATCCGACTCATAATTCTCAAGTGTAAGTCCCATCTGTTTTAGATTGTTCTTGCAGCGGATACTTTTTGCGGTTTCTCTTGCAGTATTCAAGGCAGGAAGAAGCATCCCTGCAAGAATAGCAATGATTGCGATAACAACCAACAATTCGATCAGCGTAAAACTCTTTTTCCGTCCCATTGCACTATATTCCTTATTTTTATTTTATTGTATTAAATTTGACTCTCTGAAAAATTATTATACACATACTTTTCCAGTTTTTCAAGGCTTTATGGAATATAAAAAAGAGTTTTTATTAAAAAACATCCGTGTTTCTCCTGTATTTTCTTTAAATAATGTGACAAAATCAATAAATACATAAAAAAAGGAAACTTTCCCGGCTGAATACGGTACCGGGAAAATTTCCTTTTTACGGAATAAAGATTTTATATCTGCAAAAAATCAGAAATCCACTTCTGTATCATAGTAGCAGCACAGCAGGAGCTTTTCCATTTCTTCCACAGTGATCTTGCGGGGATTGGAAAGAGTACAGGCATCTGCAACTGCATTTACGGCGATATCATGAAGTTTTGCCTTGAATACCTCTTCCGGTACAAATCCCTGTTCGCAGGGAAGTGAATCAAGACCATAGTTTTTAATGCACTGGGGAATATGAAGAGCGTCATTCATCTTCCGCAGAGTCTGAATGAGAAGAAGGACTTTTTCTTCCTCATCTTTTCCTCCGAGATTCATATAATCGGCAATTTCCGCATATCTCTTCTTTGCTGCCGGATCTTTTGCATTGAACGCGATAACTTTAGGAAGATACATGGCATTGGCTGCCCCGTGGATGATGTGGGCTCCAAGATCAGCAAAAGCAGCTCCCGTTTTGTGTGCCATGGAGTGAACGATACCAAGCAGAGCATTGGTAAAGGACATTCCGGCAAGACACTGGGCATCATGCATGGAGGCACGTTTATCCATATCGCCATTGTAGCTTGCTTCCAGATCATTCTGGATCATCTTGATGGCAAAAATAGCAAGAGGATCGGTATAGTGAGTATGGGCTGTGGAAACATACGCTTCAACGGCGTGGGTCATGGCATCCATACCGGTATGGGCAACAAGTTTTGCAGGCATGGTTTCTGCAAGATCCGGATCGACAATGGCAATATCCGGAGTGATCTCAAAGTCGGCAAGAGGATATTTGATCCCTTTGGCATAGTCGGTAATAACAGCAAAAGCCGTTACTTCCGTAGCTGTTCCGGAGGTGGAGGGAATAGCACAGAATTTTGCTTTTTTACGCAGTTTGGGCAAACCGAAGATCTTGCACATATCTTCAAATGTGGTTTCCGGATATTCATATTTGATCCACATGGCTTTGGCAGCATCAATGGGGGAACCTCCGCCCATGGCAACGATCCAGTCAGGCTCAAATTCCTGCATGACTTCTGCCCCTCTCATCACCGTTTCCACGGAGGGATCCGGCTCAATTCCTTCGATGACTTTTACTTCCATTCCGGCAGTCTGAAGATAAGTGGTTACTCTGTCAAGGAAACCAAATTTTTTCATGGAGGAACCGCCGACGCAGACCACAGCCTTTTTGCCTTGCAGATCTTTCAGAGCTTCCAAAGCCCCCTTACCGTGATAAATGTCCCTGGGAAGTGTGAAACGTGCCATTTTTGTCCCTTTCTCTTTTTGTGTTAATGATATTTTTGTACCTATAACAAATAAATAAAACTTTTCATTTTTTTAATTAAGGTAACATAATTATCTTATTTTGTCAAGCGTTGATTTTAATAATTAGTTAAAAAAATATCAAATAATTTCATATTGTTTCCGGAAAGTTGCTGTAATGGGAGTATTTCATAAAAAATCATCTGCACGGGAAATCTGCATCCATAAATACAAAATACTATGAAAAATGATTGATTTTATACGGAAAAGGGAGTATATTTATCTGTATATAAGGAAAATATGCTTGTACCAACACCTGAAAACGGGGATTTATGATGACTGAAAATAACAATATTTTTGATACCGTTCCCAAAAAGGATCACAGTACCCCCCTTGTTATTCTGATTCACGGCTTCTGCCGGGGTGCAAAAGATATGCAGTTCTGGCGGAAAGTCCTGGAAAAAGATTTTCCCTGTATCATTACCCCGGATCTTCCCACAAGATATTCCTCTTTTGAAAAATGTGTGGAGATCCTTACAGAAGAGATTTATAAAGCAAATCCGGAAAAATATTCTTCCTTATACTTTGCAGGTCACAGTATGGGCGGCTTGATGGCAAGGGAATTCCTGTACAGAAACAAACCCGCCAATGCAGAAAAACTTCTTTGTGTGGGAACTCCCCACCTTGGCTCCCGTCTGGCGGATATCGCATTGTGTTTCCCCGGAGCCGGAAAGATCTGGAAACCCTTGCACGCTTTGAAAACATCTGCAAGAAACAAGATCACAGATCCGGGCATTGCTGATCTGAAGATCGGTACCATTGTAAGCAGAAATAATGGTCACTGGCCGGGAAAACTTTTTTTAAGCAAAGATTCCGATGGACTTGTGGAAAGTTTTTCTGCTCATGCACCCGATGCGGCAGTTTCAACAGAAACAGCTGCTGCTCATGTTACAATGCAGTTTGATATGCAGACTGCACTGCTTATCAGGAAATTTTTCCTTGAAGGAACTTTTTAAGAAACACACGGATATATACTATGGAAAAATGGCAGAAAATTCTCACTTCTTCCGTTTCTTCAGTGGAAGAGATTGCAAAAAAATTTGATCTTGACAGGGAAAAACTGGAAAAGATCACTGGAAAATTTCCTTTTCTGGTCAATCCCTATTATTTTTCCCTGATCGGAAAAAAGGGGGACGGGATATACAATCAATGTATCCCGGATGAAAAGGAACTTCTGGGAAAAGGTGATCTTATGAGTGACCCGCTGGGAGAAGAAGCCCACTGCCCTGCTCCCTGTATCGTCCACCGCTATGAGGATAGATGCCTTCTTCTGGTATCCAATGTGTGTGCCATGTATTGTCGTTTCTGTACAAGAAAACGTAAATTTGAAGTACCTATGTGTGTTGACCGGGACAAGGTTGAAGAGGGAATAGAATATATCCGCAGAACGCCATCCATCCATGATGTACTTATTACCGGAGGAGATCCCCTTCTTCTTTCCGATGATCTTCTGGAAGAATATCTGCGGGAAGTTTCTGCCATCGACCATGTGGATTATATCCGCATTGGAACGAGAATTCCCTGTGTTCTGCCCCAGCGGATCACGGCAAAACTGGTAAAAATGCTGAAAAAATATCATCCCCTTTATATGAATATGCACTTCAATCATCCTGCGGAAATCACAGAAGAATCTGCAAAAGCACTGAACAGACTTGCTGATGCCGGGATCGTACTGGGAAGTCAGACGGTTCTGCTGAAAGGGGTAAATGATGATCCTCTCATTTTACAGGAATTGATGCGGAAACTTTTGAAATGCAGAGTCAAACCCTATTATTTATTCCATGCGGATCTTGTTTTCGGAACGGAACACTTCCGGGTACCCATCAAAAAAGGATTGGAACTCATAGACTTTCTGCGGAATAATACAAGCGGTATGGCGATCCCCCATTATGCACTGGATCTTCCCGGGGGCGGGGGCAAAGTACAGCTTCTGCCGGATCATGAAGTAAGCCGCAAAGGCAGGATCATAACTTACCGGAATTTCTGCGGTCAGTTGTGGGATTTCCCGGATGTGGAAGAGTAAACATTAAAAATATGGAAGGAAAAACAAATGAGGGGTAACTGGAAAAAAGGGGCATTGCACTGTCATACTTTATGGTCGGACGGAAATACATTACCGGAAACAGCAATAAAAATGTTTATGGATGAAGGATATGATTTTGTCTGTTTATCCGATCACAATATTCTCCCGGAAGCAAATGATGTTTGGCTTCCTGTGCGTCCGGAAGCGGGCAGATGGCCGCAGGATCTTTCCGTGAAGGAGTATGAAAGAAGCAAAAAACTTCTGCCGGAAGGCTGTATAGAGGAAAAGGATATTTCCTACAGAAAATTTGTCCGTCTCAAACCCTATTCCCAGTTGAAAAAAGAATGGGAAAAAGAAGGGGAATTCCTGCTGGTTCCCGGTACGGAAATCACTACCGGCGGAGAAAATTTCAATAAAGAGGGAAGAATACACGCTATCCATTACAATACGTTCAATCTCGTCAAAGATTTCCCCGTTCCCACAGGCGGCGATGCGCTGGGACTTACCGACAAAGCCCTTGCCCTTTATAATGAAGCCAAACAGGACAACTCCTTTTTCATGGTGAACCATCCCTTTTATGTGATGTGGGATACGGATCCCCGGGTACTGATCCAACGGGATGAAATAGAATTTTTTGAACATAACAATTCCGACAGTTCCCCTGTGCCGGAAAACTGGATCTATGAACGGGAAAGATACTGGGATTTTGTTCTTGCCCACCGGTTGAGTCAGGGTAAAAGGATGCTGTACGGCACTTCCACATCCGATTCCCACTTTTATGATCCGGAAAGCAAAGGTAAAAGCGGGTATTTTGATACAGGTTTCGTAATGGTGAATTGTGAAAAAGACTTTACCATAAACCATATCGTTGAAAGCATGAAAAAAGGGGAATTTTACAGCAGTACCGGGGTATTGTTTGATGAGATTTCCTTCGATAAGGAAAAAGGCACTCTTTATGTGAAAGTGGAGAAAGAAGAAGGGGTGGATTACAGACTCGACTTTTTTGTAACAAAGAAAAATTTCAATAAGAGTATGGTAATAAAAGAATTTCCCTTTGAGAAGACTCCGGCATTTTCCCGTACTTTACCGCTGATGCCAGATGATGTGGGGGTAATTGCCAAAAGCTGTAATGGTATTGAGGCAAGTTATACTCTTATGGAAGATGACCTTTATGTAAGGTGTGTTGTCACCTCCTCCCGGAAAGGCAGATTGGAAAAATCCACTCTTTATCCGGAATTTGAAACAGCCTGGACGCAGCCTTACACACTGTAACAATAAGCGGGAAAGCAGAAAATGAAAACAGTATCCGTAAAAGAATTGTGCCGGAAATGGCAGCAAACCGATACCCATGATAATATTTCGTTACCGGAATGGGGCCCCTATTCCAAAAGATTTTTCGGAGTATCCCATACCGGGGAAAAGGAACATGGAAGCCGTTTTGATTTTTTTGCGATCCCTGCTCTTT
>JAZKZE010000088.1:0-7220 GCA_045612485.1 Victivallales bacterium
TGATTTATTTCCCATTCAACATTTTGCTTACGACAGGCAACATTATAAAAATCTCACAAAAGAATTTTTCAAAAATCAATTTTTTCCTGCTCAAACATTGCAAAAATACCTGTTTTTTGAAAATTATGGGACAGCTGTGCAATATTTTTGTATTATTTCAGTACTGTCATTACAAGGCCGCAGACAATAAGAACCGTACCCGCAAGTTTGGGAACAGATACTTTTTCATGCAATATAAGAATACCTGCGGCAACCCCCAGCGGCAGACTCATCTGGCGGAATACCTGTAAAAAGCTGATGTTGGTGACCATACCCATTGCCGCAAGGACAAGCAGATAGGCTGCCGTATAAAAGACTCCGCAGATACAGGGGGCAAAGGATCGGATGCTTCTTGTGACAAATTCTTTTTTCTCCTCTTTGGAAAACAGTACAAGAAAAACAAGAGCGAGTGTAAGGAATACTTCCACAATAAAAAGATATGCCCCGGAATTGACCGCTTTGCCTGATGCGGAACACCGGGTGAAAAGGGCTGTGGCAATACTGTCCATAAGAGTATAACCTGTCGTCCCTGCGGCGGCAAGAAGAATGGGCAGAAGCCCCTTTACCGGAAATCCTTTGAAACTTAAAAGACTTTTCATATCCTTCTGCGGAAGGATCAGGCATCCTGCGGCAACAACAAAGAAGCCACCGCAGGCAACAGCTCCGGGCGTTTCCCCCAGACGGAAAATGTAGGACAGAATGGCTACAAGAAGCACCGGAAGGGCGCGCACCATAGGGTATGCCATGGAAATATCGTTCCGTTTATATGCCTGGAACAATCCTATGACATAGATAAACTCGAAAAATACACTTGCCGCAAGGCAGTACCAGAATTTTGCCGGAAGCATATCCCATTGTACCTTTACCAGAAAGATGAAGGGCAGAAGGATGAGAACTGAAACAATGTTCACTACCAGATAAAATGCTCCGGAAGGACGGGCGGATTTACTGATAAAATTCCAGCCGGCATGAAGGAAAATAGAAAGAAAAATAAGGAAAAATGCGGATAATGTCATGGTTTGTTCTCCACTTGCTGTTGAAAAATAATCCTATTAATATACCACATTATGCAGTATAATCAATCTCCCGCTTACTTTTCCCGCATGAAAATATATCTGAAAAGAAGATGCCGGTGCAGATGTACAATACGGAAATTATCTTTCCAAACATGAAAATGACTGACCCTCTCCTCTGCAGGGAGGTAATATACCTGTACGGCTACTTCTCTGAAAACGGCTCCGGAACGCAGCAGTTTGACGAGCATTTCCGTTTCCCAGTCATATTTTATGCTTTTGCAGATTATTTCTGACGCAAGTGCAACAGGATAGGCACGGAATCCGCTCTGGGTATCAGAGATCTTTACTCCTGTTTCCATTCCGATGAAAAAATTGGAAAGAAATCGTCCAAGCTTTGAACGCAGGGGAACATTTTCCCTGAAAGTACGGCAGCCGCAGACCATAAGATTTTTTCCTTCTGCGAGAACCGGAAGGAAGGATGCTATATCGGAGGGATCATGCTGATCGTCCGCATCCAGAGTGATCATATAATCCACTTTTTTTCCCTCCGGGAGAGATGCAAGAAATTCCAGGGCGGTCTGCAATGCCTTTCCCTTTCCCTGATTGGTTTTGTGCTGTAAAAGAACCACAGGCAGGGAGGAAAGAGCTTTCTGCATACATACATCTGTACTGCCGTCATCCACGACAACGGTTATACCGCAATGCTGTAAAAGAACTTTTTCCACGACATTTCTTATGGTCGTACCGTTATTATATACGCAGATCACTGCGGCACATTTCTTCCGGATATTTTCCATCATACTTTTTATTCCACTTCCACTTCAAGCAGGATCGTTCCGCAGGGCGGGATCTTTGCATACAGGAGCGAGTCGCCCTCCTGTGTTTTTCCGATTCTTACCGGAAGAGAGGGATCCTGTGTGAGCGCGGTAACTTTTTTTATATCCGCTTTCACCCGTATCACAGAATTCAAATAAACATTTTTTTCACTTCCGGCAATGATCCTGTAACTTTTTTCCCCGTTTTGCATACACCATACCCGCAAAAATTCCGGTTCTTTTTCTGCAAGGACAAGAGAAGATTTTTCATTGATAAAGGCTGCGATACCTTTGACAAGTTCTGCGGATATATGTTTTTCACTCAACCGGGTGAGCCAGGAGGAGGATTCCTGTAATTTTTCCGCTTTCTGCCACAGGATCTCTTCCCGGGAAAATTCTTTTTCTTCACAGAAAAATACGGCAGAAGATGATCCATCTTTCTGTAAACCAACTTCCACTGTATAAGTAAATTTTTTCCGCAGTTTTTCCACCGAAGAGTCTGCAAGGAAACAGGGGTGGAAGATCACAAGAAGAGAATCTTTTTTATCAGATTTTTCCAGAATATATTCTGTGGTGAGTATGGAAGGAAGTACGGCTCCCGCATGGATCAATTCATATAAAAGAGTGTGACTGCTCGCAACGCGTTCCTCCATAGAGGTGGAGGCATAAAACGCAAATTCCCGGTCGAAGGCGGCATTGTCCCACAATATATGGGCGCAGGGGAGATCTGTCATATTGCCGGAGGCGGCTTTCTTCCGTATGGAATCAATGACCTGCCACTCACCGGAAGTGATGCCGTCCCCCAGACATTCCAGTATGCCTTCCGCACAACGTCTGAAATTGCAGAAATGGTGAAAAAGAGTATAGGCTTCCGTTCTCATGCGGCAGGGGGCATGACGTAAGGCATTATACTGTTCCATACCGTCTTTGATACAGCCGAGAAGCCAGAGGGGAGTATCCGGGATCATCGCCTTTATCCGCATAAGCATGGAACGGCACTTTTCTATACAGGAGCTTTCCGTATCGTTCCATCCTTCCAGTTCCAGAACGGCAGCAGAGGCTTCCGCAAAAAAGCCGTCTATGCCGGAAGCTGCAAGAAGTCTGTAATCGATCCCGTAACGGAAAAGAGCCTCATGGGGATCTCTTGTCCAGCAGGTATTCAGAAAACATAACAGATTTTCTTTTTTCAGGCGGGAAGCGATCTTTTTCCAGAAGGAAGCGTGTCTTTGAGCGTGGAAAAGAGCCCACTCTTTACGATATTTTTTCAAAATGAAGTCTGCCATTTCCCCAATGGGAAGATCCGGAAGAATGATTTTTGTATAGTTGGAAAACTGTGTAAGCATATCGGAGGAAAAATCCGCATCGCACAACGCATATCTGGGATGCCCGAACCCGTCGCAGCCGTGGAATCCTGCAAAGCCGTAATCCTTCAGAAAGGCAATAAGCCGGTCTGCAAAAAAATCTTCATATAAAGAACCGTCCGCAAGATGTTTCAGAGGAAAAATACAACTGGTATTGATACCTTTTTTATTGATGTACATAACCTCCGGGTGCAGATCTGCCCAGTAATCTTTTTTTCTGCGCAAGGAAAGATGTTCTGCCGTACTTTCTGTAACCGTCATATCGAAAAATGATGGCAGCACTTTTACAGAATGTTTTGCAAATTCCGAAATGAGGTTCCGCAGTTCAAAAGCACTCCAATCCTGCCGGGAACGTTCTTCATTTGCCGGTCTTCCGTAATAGGAACACTGTTCATCGCCGATAAGGAAATCTTCTTTCAATCCTTTATGGGTATGAAGCATCTGTGTACTGAATAGAAGAAGGGAAACAAGTTCCGGTTTTTCCGGCATCCTGTCCAGATATTCCTGCACACCGTAATCGCTTTTTGTACGGTCGAAACCGATCAGCTCCACCCATATACCTTTTTTACAGTTTTCAAACATATTTTTTCTCACTCTTCAAAACAGTCTGCTTTTCTGAAATCTTCTTCCACCTGCTGACGGAAGGATTTTTCTGTTATAAATTTCCATGCACTTTCCGCCATACACTCTCCTGCGGTAAACATGCTTTCCAATGCCTTTTTTTCACCGGAAAAACAATGAAATTCCTTTGTATGGGCGGCGGCTTTTTTCATAATGGGGAAATGTAAATGACACCCCGGTTTCCTCTGGCTGAAAATCCCGAAGTCCGTCCCGGCAAAACATCCTCCCCGCTGGGGTATGGCACAATTTGCCCTGCCGCCGTGTTTTTCCACAGCATCCAGAAATGCCCTGTTCAGAGCTCTGTTGGGGCGGGTAGGGACCAGTCCCCTGTTCCGGATGATCTCTACTTTTGTACCGGTCATCATTGCCGCACCTTCCGCCATCTGACACAGAATCTCTGTATATTCTTCCAGACGGGAAGGATCCTGACTGCGGACAGTATAGGAACTTTCCGTTGTCAGAGGAAGCATATTGGATCTTGTGCCGCCATCGGTGATCACGCCTGTAATGGCAACATCCCGGGGGAAAAAGTGTCGCCGTAAAGCCACCGCCTGATAGAGCAGATTCTGGGCATCCAGCGGGTTGACAAAGGCGGGATTTGCCATTCTTGCCGCCCCGGAACCGCCTGTTCCGGAATAGATGATCCGGACTCCTTTCAGGCCGGAATAAGCAATATCCCCCAGAAAAGATTCGCCGCCAATAGGATGAGCCATAAGGAAGGCATCGGCTTCATCGGCTTCGGTGCTATCGGCTATTTTATATTTGCCGCCGTATGTTTCTTCCGCCGGACAGCCGAACAGAATGACTTTTCCCGGAATATTTTTTTCTTCAAGCATGTTTTTCAGAGATAAGGCGGCAATAAGACTGCTTCCCATAATAAGAGGATGACCGCATCCGTGTTTCACTTCCGGCAGGGCATCATATTCCGCACAGAAAGCAAAGGAGGGAATATATTCTCCTTCTTTTCCATTCACGGTGAAAACTGCTTTGTAAGCCGTCTTTTCCCCGGCGATGGGGGATTTGACAGTAAAGCCCTGTTTTTTCAGAAAATCCACCTGAAGGGAACAGGCAAAAAACTCTTCCCCGGACAGTTCCGGATTTTCCCGGACTTTTTTCACCAGTTCCGATACCATATTTTTTATTTCCGGAGAGAGCATAAAAGACTCCTTCTTACTTAATGACATATATTGTTCTTTCTTAATATACAGGCATACAGGGAAAAATCAATAGATGTGAAAACAGGAAAAGGGGGTTTATTTATATGGATTTTCTTTTTTCTCCCGTTTTTTTCTGTAAAAATTATAAAAAGTGATTTGCGTTTTTTCAAAGTGGATGTAGATTAATGTAATCAGTCATACGCTTATTGTGTATGATTTCTGATCTCGGACGGAACCATAGCTCAGTCGGTTAGAGCAGGTGACTCATAATCTCCGGGTCGGGGGTTCAAGTCCCTCTGGTTCCACCATGATTTTGAAGGAGTTATAAAAGTTTGAGAGAGTAAAAAGGTCTCAAAAACTTCCCAATAACTTTCCAATAACATATAAAAAGAAGCCTCTGAAGTGCTGAAAAACACTCCGGAGGCTTCCTTTTTATGCAGGAAAAGCTTTTTTTTATCTTTATTTATTCTTTTTCTGCATGATTTCTGCCAATTTCTGCAAAATTGCCGTCATATCTGCGCCGGCTGGCATGGCTACCGTCAGAAATCTTTTCTTTGTAATACTTTCCGCGTTCCAGATCGATGCGGCAGACTCTTCCCGGAAGGTGATCGCGTTCGTTCCCGCCTGTACAGAAGAATAATCGCCAGAGATGAATGTCGTCTTCAATTCCGGGATCTTCGTTTCCGGGTCTATGCCGATGTGGGCATCGGTATAAAGAGCGTTCGCGGAAATATTCTTTTTAGTGATCCCTCCTGCGATTGTCTGCGCGGTTTGGCACCCGGTAAGTATTGCGGCCGCAGAAATTACGGCCAGAAGAATGATTTTTTTCATCTTTTTCCCTTTCTTTTCTTTGTGAATATCTGTTGATTTTTCTACAACTTCTTTTGTTTTCTTGATTTCTTCTTGCGTTTTTTTTAATTTCTCATCAAAAGAGGATGTATCTGCAGAAATATTTACTTTTATCGACATAGCCGCTTGCTTTCCTTTCTATCTGATGTATATTACGTTATAAAAAAAGGTAAAAATGATTGCTGCAATAATATTTGTTTATCGTGTTTTTCGCTGTATTTTTCTTGCTGTTGCAATATTGCTTCTTTATGTAGCCGCTCCTGTCCTCTGGCCTGTTTACGCAGGTATTGCCGTATTACGCCCAGGCGTGATAACAAAATTTCTTGAAACAAAACTCTGGTAGTTTCCGGCATATTTACCTCCATCTTTCAATAGAAACCGGTTTGTTGCCTTTTTTTGCCTGGAATAAGGAAAGCAAATGTAAAAAAATTACTTCCCCGCTCTGCTCGCGACGGCTTTGCGGATCATCGCTTTAAGCTGGTTGGATGCCTTGCCCAGACCGTAGGCTATGGCGGAAGGGGCAGCGGACGCCGCTCCGGGAATATTTACGGAATTGATGACGGATACTGTCACACTGGAATCCGTCTTTTTTTGTGTCGCATCAGAAACGGCGGAAACAAGGGAAGCAACCTTCTGGCCGTATTGTTCATCCACCTTGCCTCCCAGTTTCCGGGATGCTCCCCACCAGCCGGCACGCAGAAGCCCGTGTGTGGTGATCTTTGCCGCTTCTTTCGCGGCGGAAAGATTATCAAAAATTTTCCGGATAAAAGATCTTCTTCCGGCTACTTTCGCCATGACAACATATTCTACAAGCAATTTTCCCGCCTTGCCGGAACGATTCAGCTTCATGCCGGTTTTATTCAGGTATTTTTTTGCCTTTTCCCCGGCAAAATAGATTTTTCGTCCGCCGTTATCCACATACACAGCCGCACGGATACTGCAGTTGAACATATCCCGCTTCTGGATCACGTTCCCTTTTTCGTCCCGCGTTACGGAATAGCGGGAAATGCGCTTGCCGGGGTTCGGCGGGGAGTGTCTTGCGGCGGAGCGGGCAAAGAGTTCAGCGGCTGTTTTTCCCGCCTTTTCGGTATCCTGCTGGACTTCCTTCTGATACTTCAGAAGATACTTCCGGAATCTGGCAGCTTCAATGGAAATTTTCACGGGGTCACCCCCGCAGGTCAACGGTAACGGAGATCCCCGGCTCCTGCCGGATCCCCATGACATAAAGTTTTCTATCCTTCACGGTGAAGGAATCCCCTTTGCGGGGAAGGATGCCGGGAGGGAAGTCCCCCTCGGCAAAGAGTATGGAAAGAGTATAATCTTCAATGCCCCCGCAAGTAAGAAGCAGAATTTCATTTCTTA
>JAZKZE010000089.1:0-5782 GCA_045612485.1 Victivallales bacterium
CCGAAGACAAAAAAATCATCCTTTGCATTTCCCGTATCGATTATCAGAAAAATCAGAAAATACTGCTGGAACTTCTGAAGAAATATGATGATACATATTTGCTTCTGGTTGGACCTGTTACGGCCTCCTGGTATCTGGAAGAGTTACAGAAGGAAGCGGAAAACTGCCATAACAGAGACCGGCTGACCGTGATTCCGGGACTGCCTCCGGACAGCGTGGAACTTTTACAGGCATTGAAAACGGCGTACTGTTTTATTCTTCCCTCCCGGCATGAGCCTTTCGGGATCGCTGCTTTGGAGGCGCTTGATGCCCGGATCCCGCTGATAGCTTCGGAAGTGGGTGGACTCAGAGATTTTCTTGTTGATGGAGAGAATGCGCTTCTTTTTGAGGATAATAATGTGGAGGCTCTTTTGAACGCCTACTCCAATCTTGCTTCGTTGCGGGAAAAACTTGTTTCCGGAGGCAGGATCACTGCTTCAGAGTACAACTGGCAGAGTATTTCCCAAAGACTTACAGATATTTACCGGGGGCTTCTGCAATGAGAAAAGTCCTGTATATCGGTAAATATAACGGCATCATTGGCGGTATAGAACGCTACATGCAGAAGAGTGCCGGAGTTCTCCGCCGCAATGGTTTTTCTGTGCATTATCTTTACACAGAAGAAGGCGGAAGAGATCAGAAGGAATTTGCCGGGGCATTTGACAGTACCGGGGTATTTTCTCCGGAAAATCCCCTGCTTGAAAGTGCGGATCTGGTGATCATCCACAATATCATTCCCCCGGGATTTCTGAAAGATCTCCCGGAAAAAAAGACTTTCTTTTTTGCCCATGACCACAATATTTACTGTCAGCGGCACCACTATTACTTCCCTGTAGGCAGGATCAACTGCCACCGGAAATACAGTAAACTTGTCTGTAAAATATGTTCCTTATGCCGGAATGTTGCACCGCCTCTGGAAGAGTACAGGAAATTGCCTGCGTTGGTATTGTCGGATTTTATGGCGGAAAATCTGCGGAAAAACGGTTTTGAAAAAGTAATCAAACTTCCGGCATTTATCAAAACGGGGAACGTTGAACATGATTTTATGCCGGACGGGGTTCTGCGGATCCTTTTTCTCGGACAGCTTATCCGTGGAAAAGGGGCGGATCTGATGCTGAAAACTCTGGCAAAACTGGATATAGCCTTTACCTGTACCATTGCCGGGGAGGGTAATGACCGGAAAATGTTGGAAAAAATGGTTGAAAAATATCATTTGGAGGATAAAGTATATTTTACCGGATTTGTCAGCAAACCGGAAGATTTGTGGCAGAATTGCGATGTATTCTTTTTTCCGGTCCGCTGGCAGGAACCATTCGGACTTGTGGCATTGGAAGCAATGGCTCACGGGATCGGGGTGGTTGCATTTGAACTCGGGGGCGTACGGGAATACCTTTCAGAAAGTACCGGAGTCCTGATTCCGGAGAAAGATATATTCAAGGCTGCGGAGGCATTGAAACAGCTTTATTTGTATCCTGAAAATCTGAAAAAGTTTGGAGAGAATGCGTTGCATACTGTAAAAGATAAGTTTTCTGAAGATAGTTTCATTGAAAAATTCAAAGGACTTTATGAGGTAGTGAAATGAAAATACTGCTTTCAGCGATCCCGTTTGATAATGGAAAATCCGGGATTTCTGTGTATATCCGTGAAGTGGTGAAAGTCCTGGAGGAAACGGGACACGAATTGACCATGATCGTGGAAGATGATGCGGCTGCGGAATTTGAACGTTTTGAACTTATCCGGATCAAAAAACGTAATGCGCTTTTTTCCATGCTTTACAGTTTGTTCATCCTGCCCTGGCGGATCAACTGGAAAAAGTTTGATCTCTGTATCATGCTTGCCGCCAACCGCAGAGCATTCTGCCGTTATCCAATTTTCACCATTGCGGTGGTGCATGATTTATCCCAGTATCATGTTCCTGTGAAATATGACCGTTTCCGGATGTTCTATATCAAAAGGGTGTTGCCGTATTACGTCCGCAAGGCACAAAGTATTGCAGCAATAAGTCAATCAACCAAAAAAGACCTTGTGGATTTCTGGCATATTCCGGAAGAGAAGATCTCAGTGGTTTACAACGGGTTCAAAAAGCCGGAGGAAGTCAAAACCGAAAAACGCAAACAGATTCTTTATATCTCCCGTCTTGAACATCCCGGAAAAAATCATCTGAATCTGATGAAGGCTTTTGAACTTCTCCCGGAAAATTTGCGTAAGGAATATACTCTTGTTATGCCCGGTTCCGGCTGGAACGGTGCGGAAAAAATTTTTGAATATGCGGAAAAATCCCCGTGCAGGGAAAACTTTAAATTCCCCGGCTTTATAGAAATAAACCGTCTTCCTGAACTTTATGCACAAAGTGCCATGTATATATTTCCCTCTCTTTTTGAAGGCTTTGGCTTATCGCTGCTGGAGGCTATGTATGCGGGCGTTCCCTGTGCGTGTTCCAATAATTCCTCTCTGGGGGAACTGGGGAGGGAGGCTGCTGAACTTTTTGATCCTTCTTCACCGGAAGCGATTGCGGAAAGTATGAAGAAGATTCTCACCAGTACAGATTATCAACGGCTTCTGAGTGAAAAAGGCAGAAAAAAAGCAGCCTCTTTCAGCTGGCAGAATACTGTAAATGGATTTATGGAGATCTACCGGAAAAGATCGGCATTGATTTTCGGTGTACCTTTTTTCACCGGGACGATGGAGGAGGCATTACAGAAGATCGATCTTCTGGTACAAAGCCGGAAGCCGCACCATGTTGCTTTTATCAATGCCCACTGTCTGAATATCGCCTGTAACGACAGGGAATATAATCAGATTCTTAACAAGTGTTCTGTAGTATTTGCCGACGGTATCGGGGCTAAGATCGGAGCAAAGATCCTGGGGTATAAGGTGGAGGAAAATGTCAATGGGACAGATATGTTCCCGCTTCTGGCACAGAAACCGTACCGTATCTATCTTTTCGGCGGAGCACCCGGCGTGGCAGCCAAAGCAATGGAAAAGGCAAAAGCATTGAAGGCAAAGGCAGAATTTGCAGGGGCTGCGGATGGGTTTTTCCAGGAAAAAAGTGAAGCGGAGATTTTTACGGAATTATCTGATCTTCAGGTGGATATTCTTCTTGTTGCCATGGGAGTGCCCAGACAGGAGGAGTGGATAAGCCGTAATCTTGAAAAACTGCCCGGATGTGTGGCAATCGGGGTGGGTGGATTGCTGGACTTTGTATCAGAACGCATCCCCCGCGCCCCGTTGTGGATGCGGAAAGCCAATATAGAGTGGTGTTTCCGGCTTTATTGTGAACCTGTCAGATTATTCAAACGGTATATAATTGGAAATCCTTTGTTTATTGCAAGAGTTTTCCTGAGTAAAATATGGAGGAAAAAATGAGAAGAGTGTCTGGATTGCTGTTGGCAGCGGTATGTATTCTGCTGTTTGCCGGGTGTACTTCCCCTTATGATTACGGTACAAACTGGCTGATACGGGAAAATGATGTTCCCCAGTATCATTCCAAGTTCGATTTGTTTTATATCGGCAAAGCTCCTGCCGGATACGGGGATACGCATGACATCCAGTTCAACTGGACGAAAACCCATACCAATGATATTTTCGGATACGGGGTAAGGGTTTTTGCTCCGGAGATCCAGAAGCCGGATGTAGATAATGTAAGTGATGCTCTGGCATATTTTATGAGAAATTTCCATGAACCGGGCCATCCCTTTGTACTGCTTGCAGAAGGAAAAGCAGCAGATCTGCTCTATCAGGCAATGCAAAAGGTACGGGGAATGACTTTGAGAAATGGATTTATTGCCGCCTATCTGCCGGATTTGCAGCCGAAAACTGCGGAAGAGATCGAGAGTGATTTTTTCTGGGAAGGATTGAAAGCAGCAGAAAATGCAGATGATTATGGTGTGATCGTTACCTGGACAAGTTGCATCAATAAGGAAAAAATAAATAATCCGGCACTGAAGAAAGGGGTATACTGTATCAACCCTCTGAATTGGAAACTGGATAATACTCCGGGGACAGCAAAGGAGAATATCAAAGCCGTATTTTATATGCCGGAACACAAGAATATTTTCTGGCGTAAAGTGGAAGTAAAAAATTTCTGCGGGGCTGTGATCAATCCGGCAAGAGGGGTTCTGGAAATAGATTGTCCGTTGCCGCTTCTGCATGTAGTCAATGGACATTTTACCAATAACTGTATTTCTATTTTTGCCGGAAATATTGTCACCAATGCTGAAAGAAGAACAAAAAATCTGGTCAAACACCGGGAATGGGGAACTGTAAAATGATTTTTTCTGAATATCTGCCTGCTTATATATTGAATCATTCGCCGAAGATCATTGCTGCTTTTGAAATGGATTTTCTGCGGAATCTTGCCGCATTTCAGAAGGCGATCCCTCAAAGGGAAAAATTTACCATGCTTTTGCAGCTGGGGTGGTCCGCGGAACTCCCTGAAGTTGCTTCCGAATTGAAAAACCGTCTTGCCGAAGCGAAAAACATCTTTCCGGAGGGGCGGTTCATCATTCTTGCCAACGCCCCCCGGGAAGTGGAAATAATCAAGGATTTCAGTGAAGTATATCTTGCCAGTCACAATGCCTTTCTTGATCCGGCCCGTTATCCAGTGGCAAAAAAGGGAAAAAAGAAATTTGATGCTCTTTACATTGCCCGTATTACTCCTTTCAAACGGCATTATCTTGCGGAAAAAATCAAGTCTTTGCACCTGATCGGCAGTTATGCGGAGAAAGAAAGGGAATATTTTTTACAAACCATTGCCTGTTTTCCGGATGCAGTATGGAGTCAGAAAGTTCCTTCATTTTTTATTGGCAGAAAAATCTGTGAAGCTTCTTGCGGGCTGGCTCTTTCGGCAATTGAAGGGGCGATGTTTTCCTGCGGGGAGTATTCACTTTGCGGAGTACCTGTGGTCAATACGGAAAATCTGGGGGGCAGGGATACCCTGCTGCCGGATTTTGCTGTCCGTTATGCGGAAGATAATGCTGAAAGTGTAGCGGAAAATGTGGAATATTGGGTGAAAAATCCAGTTGAGAGTGCGTCGATCCGTGAAGGATTTCTGAAATTGGCTCTGCCGCAGAAAGCTCTGGTACAGGATTTGGTCAATTCTATTGCCGGAAAAAATGTATATTTACCGAATAAACTCAATATTCGCTGCCGCTTGCTGCCCCATACAAAATTCTTTCACGGAATAAGAAAGAGTAATTAAAATATTCCGTAAAAATTTCAGAAAAAGGGGGGAGGGGGCTGTCCGGCGGAACTGGATGTTCTGCCGGAGGCGCAAGCAATGGGATAAAGATTCTTCCCTGATTGTATATCAAGAGTTGAGAGGATATTTTTCTCAAAAATCTGCCTGGATCACGGTGAAAAACTTTTGAAATTATTTCCTGTAAAAAAATCCGGGTACAGTACAGAATTTTTCCGGGACGGGATCAGCTTTTACCTGAAACAAATGCTGTAACTGTAAAAGTTTCTCTTTTTTCCTTATTTATGACAAAAATTCCCTTGAAATAAATGGAAAACAAGTTTATAGTATTGTAAAGATGATAAAGCGTTTTATCAAATACAGCAGGTAATGCAAGCATAACTTACTGAATGAAAAGGTAAAAACAATGCGTGTGACGATCAAAGATATTGCAATGGCGGCAGGAGTGACCCCTTCAGTTGTTTCCAATGTACTTACCGGAAGAACTGCGGCAAGGTGTGCGCCTGCCAAGAAACAGGAGATCATGGAACTTGTCCGGAAAATGGG
>JAZKZE010000090.1:0-17999 GCA_045612485.1 Victivallales bacterium
CTTGGCTCACAGAACGACATGGCTACGATCCGACTTTATTTTACGGAAGATCCCCGGTGTCATTTCCGTGGGAGCGGCAACTCATGGTCAGCCCTTTATTGTGAAACCGCTTCCCCTGAAGATCATCCATACTCCCCCGAAAAACGTAAAGGGGGAAAATGCAAAGAAAAAAATCATGCACATTCTTGTTCCGGTGATCCCGGAGCAGTGGAAAGATGTTCCCCCGGCAAGTATCGTTCCGCAAATCAGAACGGAAACGGTGCCTGTATATCAGAAAGAAAAAATCCCTGTTGAAAAAGATCCGGCATTGCGTGTTGCTTCTGATCTTTTGCTCAGTATGAGTGTTCTCAATGGCGGTAAATAAAGAAGACGGGGACAATGATGGGTAAAATTTTTTCCGGATACAGAAATCTTTCTGTGAAAGGGTGGATTTTTGCCCTGTTTTTGCTTCTTTTGCCGTTGCTGCGTATGGATGCCTCCCCCGGAAGAAGGGTGTTGCTGGACAGCAGAACAAAAAAGGCGGTAAAATATTCTGCCGAAGATAAGGATAAAAGGATAGTAATGATCCCCCGGCATTTCCGGTATATGCCCGGGGAGTTCCGTGGGGTTTGGGTAACAACGGCGTGGAATCTGGATTTTCCCAGTTCTTCCACGGTAGCCCAGTTTCAGATGCAATACAGAAGTCTGCTCTTCCAGCTGAAGCGGTACGGGATCAATACTGTTATTTTTCAGGTACGGCCCCAGTGTGATGCCTTCTATATATCCAGAGAGAATCCTGTTTCCGCGTTTCTCTGCGGGGTAGAGGGAAGGGGACTTCCCGGATTCGATCCTCTGAATTTTATGGTACGGGAAACCCGCAGACAGGGAATGAAGTTTCATGCCTGGCTGAATCCCTACCGTGTCCGCGGCAATGTAACGGAAGGAAAAGCGGCGGTTCTGAAAAAACTTTCCCCCGCTTCTTTTGCCAGACGTTTTCCTGATGCGGTTCTGGAAGTACCTCAGAAAGGCAATAAGAAACTTCTGATGCTTGATCCCGGTCATCCCCGGACTTTTGCCCATCTGCTGGATACTGTACGGGAGATCCTGTGGAAATATGATGTGGACGGAATCCATTTCGATGATTATTTCTATCCTTACGGCGGGATCGGGACGGGGGATCTTGCCTCTTACCGTAAATTCTGCCGGGATAAAAAACTTACGGCGGATGTATGGCGGAGAAACAATGTGGATACTCTTATTTTCAATGTGAGCAAACTTATCCGTACTCATAACCGGCTTCACCGGAAGAAGGTGGAATTCGGTGTAAGTCCTTTCGGTATATGGATGAACCGGAAAAATCATCCCCTGGGTTCTCCCACAAAAGGAATGGAATCGTGTTCTGTGCAGTTTGCGGATTCCCGCCGCTGGGTGAAACAGAACTGGGTGGATTATATTGCCCCCCAGCTTTACTGGAGTTTTTCCGAACCTAAAGCACCCTTTGCCTGTGTGGTGGATTGGTGGGCTCAGACGGTTGCCGGAACAAAGGTAAAACTTTATCCCGGATTGGCATTGAATAAATATGCTCAGAATAAAGCCTTCTGGGAATCCCCCTCTGAACTGAAAAATCAACTGATTTATTCTTCTGCACTTCCCCAGGTGAAAGGATATGTTTTCTTTTCCGCAAGGCATCTTCTTTACCCTGACAATCTTCTTCTGCGTCAGAATACTTCCGCAGCTTTTGCCCTGTTCCGGAATATTGCCGGAAAAAAAAGCCGGTAATATGATTTTTTGCTTTTGTAATACTGCACAGAAGTAATATCTTATGACTTTTTTTGCCGGAAAACGGAACACCTTTCCCATAGAAAAGTCCGTATTTTTTATGTAAAACGGAGGGAAAACGCCTGTCCGGAAAATACGGAAAAAGAGAAAGGAATACAGCGTATGGCAGAAAATCTCACAGGGGAAATCATTTCGTTTGGCACTTCCGATTACCGCAATGTCATCGGGATCGTCCAGTCGGAGGTCAGTAAAGGAACAGCAGAAATAGCGGAAGCGAGAAATGAAGAGGGAAAAGTTTTTGTGATGAAGGCTTACAGTAAAACAAATGAAAAGACTTTTGAAGCTCTTTTTGCTTCCGGTACGACTCCTCCGGAGGCAGGCAAAAGTATTACTGTGGGGGCCTGGCAGGGGATCGTCACCCATTCCTCCATCACCCGTTCCAATACATCTTTTACCAGGATCTCCATTACGGCAGTCTGTAAGGATGATGCTTCCATTCTGACACTTTGATAAAATCTTTTTTCCGGCAGTATCCGGATAAAAATTTTCCCCTTTTCCGGAAAAAGCTGTTCCGGGAAAGGGGTTTTATATTTATGAGCAGATTGGAAGAGGAGATGATATATATGGAATTTTTTTGCAATGGAAGTACTCTTCCTCCTGGATTGCCGGAAGAAGTACTGAAAAAGTTTCTGGAAGAAAGCAGGAACATTTATACACCGGAGGAAAAACTGGAACTCTCCTTTATCCTTTCCGGAAAATGCTGTGCAGGAGGATATATTTTTCCTGCCCCTTCCCTGGGGACATATTTATTGCTGGAAGAGTGGAAAAGTCCCTTTCTTCCTGCGGAGGGAGAAAAAAAACAGTCGATTTGTATGCAGGATCTTTTTCTTGCCCTGTTTATCCTTGAGAACGGGAAAAAGGCTTCTCTGGAACTGTTGAAAAAAAGATATGATGAACTTTTTTACAGAAGGAATAATCCCGGAAGGAATTTTTTCCCTTACAGAGCACTGGAAAAGATCCGGAAAAAATATTTTCATCTTGAGCCGGTTCGTACAGCAGAAGAGCTGTTGCGGATCTTTTCCCTCCATACGGCATTTGATATGCTTCCGGATCATATCCAGCCGGCAGGGGGGACGGGGGAAGGATCCAGTTTATCCTTTCCGGAAGAAAAAACATATATGGAAAAAGTTTGTGATCTAATGTTTTTAACCGGGAATATCCTGCCTGCAGTGTCTTTTGATGAGATCCTGTGGCAGATCCCTTATGTCCTTTTGGGGTATCTGTTTCTCCGGGAAAGCCGGAGGGCGGGATTGGAAGGGATCGGCAGGATGCAGACAAGTGAAAGATTATGGGAACTTTTTTCCCGGCATATAGCTTCCTACAGAGAAAAAAAGGAAAAGACCGATGAGAAAAAATCATAACAGATATTCTTTCTGGCATAAAGAATTGCTTAAATTTGACTCCGGAAGGAAGAAAGAAAAAAGAGTAAAAAAGAAAAAAATATTTTCCATTCCGGAAGAAAACAGAAAAGTTTTCAAGCAGGAGAAGAAAAAGAATTTTCCGGAACAACAGACTTTCTTCACAAAGGAGAAAAGGGATTTTTCCGAAGAAAAAAGAGGTGGTTCCGTAAAAAACAGTCATTGGGTACTTTCCGGTACCGTTGGAAGAGCTTCCGGCGTAAAGGTGAATGGAGCATTAAAAAAGATCCATCCTGAAAAACAGGAGCCGGAAGCCGTAAAAACAAAGTTTTTTTCTGTAATTTCCGGAAAAGGGACAGAAAAGAAAATCCTACCGGCAGTATATTGCGGTATATCAGCAGATACAAAAAAAAGTCCTTTGAAGACCGGAACATTGGCAGCAATGCTCAACAGGGTCATAAGTACGGAAAAACATATGGTTTTCCGGGGAGGGACGACCGGGGAATTTTCCAACGGCAGTATCTGTTCAGAGGAAAAAATATATTCTGTTGTCCGGCAGTATATAAAGGAGAATCTTCCTGTAGAGAGTATTTGAGATTTTTTCTTGATTTTCAGTAAAAATACTGTATATTAAGAAAGTTGTATTTCCATAATAATCACAATCTGAAAGGAGAAAAAATGCTGAAAACAGGTTTTGCACAGGAGATCATCACCCCGCCCGCAGGAGTGGGACTTGCCGGATATATCAATAAACGTCCCAACAGAGGGTTTTACGACGATCTTTATGTAAAGGTCCTTGCCATGGATCTTGATGGAAAAAGATTCGGTATCGTTTCCTTTGACCTTTGTAATGTCGCCCCCCGGCTCTGGGAAAGACTGGAAAAAGGGATCACAGAAAAAATGGGAAAAGAACTGTATGAAAGCCTCATTATCTGCGCCACCCATACTCATACCGGACCGGAATTCCGGGGTGAGACCCTTAATGAGATCACTGCATTTGCTCTTGAACGAACTGCAGATGCGGCGATCCGCGCAGTAGAGATGGCATTTCTCAATATGCATGAATCTGAACTGGAAGTTGGAAGCGTTTACAATAATCCATACGGCTTTGTCCGCCGTTATTTTATGAAAAACGGTACCATTGTCACCAATCCCGGCTGGGGCAATCCGGATATTGATAAACCGGAATCGGATTTCGACCGTACCATCGGACTTCTTGCTGTCAAACAGCAGGGGCGTCTTGCCGGACTTGTCTGCAATATTGCCAATCACGGGGATACTGTGGGCGGGGATATCGTTTCCGCTGACTGGTACGGATTTTTGGCAAGAGAGATCCAGTATGCTCTCAAAAGCGGTCTCCCCGTCCTTATCCTTGATGATGCCTCCGGTGATATCAACCACTTTGATTTCCACCAGAAGATCAATCAGACTTCTCCTGCGGAAGCCGCCCGTATCGGAAAAGGGTATGCCTCCATCATTCTTGATGCGTTGAAAGATCTCAAAAAGGTGGAACCCGCCTTTGTCAAGATCAGCAATGGAAAGATGACTCTGCCCCACTATAAACTTTCTGAAAAAGAAATTGCCGAAGCAAAAAATATTCTGGAAACTGTGCCGGATATTCCCAAGGAAGGGGATCTGGAAAGTCAGGATCTTGCCAATAAAGTACCTGCAGCTTTGCGTTTCTTTGCCAAACGGGCATTGGAAGGATATGAGAAAAGTACGCCTTCCCACGATTGCAGACTTACCTCCATCGTGCTGGGCAATGATCTTGCTTTTGTTTCCCTTCCCGGTGAACCCTTCAACGGTATCGGCCGTACGATCAGGGAAAAATCCCCTTATAAACATACTTTCATCGTTTCTCTTGCCCAGAGTGTTTCCGGCTATGTGCCTATGAAAGAATGTTTTGAAAGAGGCGGTTATGAAGTGCAGCCGGGTCTGAATACCGCTTCTCCGGAAGCTGCCGGTATTATGATCGAAGAAGCATTGAAAAATCTTCCGTAATTATAGAAAAAAAGAGGTTTTTTATGAAAATTTATTCTCTGGTTTTTGCGATACTTTTTGCATTTACGCTGTCTGCCGCTCCGGCAAAGAAAGCGGTACAGGAATCTGATCCGGAACTGGTTTTCTCCCGGTCAACGGCGAAAAGAGATTATAAAAATGTTTTTCCTGTAAAGACGATCGCCATTATCACTCCTGCTTCCTACCCTCATTCCAAATCACACCGTCTGGGGGTGGAAATGCTGAAAAAGCATTATAAAGTCAAGGTCATGCCTCATACATTCCTTGATCCGTCAACACTGGAAAAAGCTCCTTCCAAAAAGAGATCCGGTTATGGGGCAATTCCGGTGGAAAAGCGTCTGGAGGATTTTTATAAGGCGTGGAACGATCCGGAAGTGGAAATGATCATCTGTGCCAGAGGCGGAGTTGGTTCTCTGCAGCTTCTGGAAAAAGTGGACTGGAGTAAACTGCCGAAAAGACCGGAACTTATTTTCATGGGGTACAGCGATGTGACTCTGATCCTTTGCAAACTTCTGGAAAAAGGTTACGGCAGACCTGTTGCCGGACCGATGTCCGGATCCATGTCGGGACTTGATCCGGCAATGATCACCGGATTGAAAAAGATGCTTGCCGGAGAAAAAGTCGGACCATATAAAGTAACTCCTCTTGTGAAAGGGGATTGCTCCGGAAAAGTTTTTGCAGGATTGCTTTCACGCTTTGTCCAGGCAAAGAGAAATAATTATCTCCTGGATACCAAAGGAAAGATCCTTTTTATTGAAGGAGTCAACCGGACTGCAAAAGAGGTGAAAGAACAGTTGACTGAACTGAAGGAAAAGAAATTTTTTGAAGGAGCGGCAGCAGTGGTATTCTGTCAGTTCACCCGTACAAAAGAAGGAAAGAAGATCCAGAAAGTCCTTAAAGAATTTGCTCCCTCTCTGGGGATCCCTGTTTATACGGGTTTTCCGTTCGGGCATACTGCAAGACATCAGGCAATGGATCTTACAAGAAGTGCGGAGATCAAAAATAATACGGTCATATTTCCCGCAGTGAAAAAATAATAGATCCATTGTTTTTTTTACGGGCTGCTGCATAATTGTTGAATGTTGTGCAGCAGCTCTTTTTTTGCCTGTATAGGGAAAATAAAAACGGGTGCTGCTGAAACTTTCAAGATTCAGCAATCCCCGTTTATGTTTTGTTATAAATTCTTTTTATACAAGAGTAAAGAAGTTCTGATCACTTAATTCCCCTGCCTTGAATCCCAGGAAGGAGAGTGTGAATTTGAAAGATTCCGGTTTGACTCTGTATCTCTCTGCCAGTTCCGGACCGCAGGAATTGGAGCCAAGACCACTGGTTTTGTGATTGAGCTGCAAATGGATCTCTTCGGATCTTTCGATCTCATGGGGGTGTTTCGCCCTGTTCAGGGCTTCTATGCTGTAACGGTGGGCGGAAAAATCGAAGAAATCCCCTTTGCCCTTTACAAGAAGACCTGATTTATGCAGATCATAGAAGGCGGCTCTTCTCACCTGATGGCGGTTGCCGTTTTCCTGGGGGAAGACGTAGGAAGTTTCCAGAGCTTCCAGAGGAGCTTTGTAAAGTCCCACTTTCTGGGCTTCTTTTGAATCGCAGTATGCTTCACCGGGGCCCAGACCGAAGTACTGGATATTTTCCATTTCGCAGGGCAGAGTGAGATCCAGACCGATGCGGGGAAGGAAAAAGTTTTCGTTTTCCAGTTCTCTGAGTTCAAAATTCCCTTCCACTTCCAGATCGAATGAGCCGTCATTGTGGAATTTATAAAGGTAATTGCACAATACCCCCCAGGAGAATTCCGGAACTTCCACTCTTGTTTCGATTCTGATCGTGGCATTTTTTCTGTCGCCTGTTACTTTGCGGATATTGGAATATGCCTTGTCCAACTGGAATTTCTGCCACAGGGCGGGACCTACTCTGGCAGGGAGTTGCTCATTATCGGTCTCACCGTGGTAAAGCCCCAGAAGGGGACCGTGATCCATAACGGGAGTACCGTCCACAAGGTACTGGTGAATGGTGCCGTGATGTTTGTCGATCTCAATGAATGTTTCATCGGCGGCGATCTGGAAAGAGGATTCCGATTCGTCGATCTCCACTTTATCTCTGCCGGAAAGAATGGCAGGAGCGGAAATCTTCTTTGCCTTTTTCACCGGAATGGCAAACTGTGCGGAGGTAATGGGGAAACCCGCTTCCGCAAAGGTGGTTGTGCAGGCTGTTTTTACATCGATATTCAGGAAATATTCTGTATTGGGGTCTGCATTTTCTATTGCGGTAAAGGGGATCGCCATTTCCCCGGAACCGCCGGGAGCAATATCCGGCGGGGGGAGGAATCCGCTTTGAACGGTTTTTCCGTTTGAAGTGATATTCCAGAAGAAAAGCAGTTTTTCCAGAGTGGAAAACGCATAATGGTTTTCCACGGTAATGGTGCCTTTTGCAGGATTTTCTGCCTTGAAACGGACAGGGGAATAGACCTTTTTGAGTTCGATCAGTCCGGGGGAGGGGGTCTTGTCCGGGAAGACCAATCCGTCGGCAACGAAATTGCCGCTGTTGGGAATATCGCCGAAATCCCCTCCGTAACCATAAAATTCCTGACCATTTTCTGTCATGGTCGTAATTCCGTGATCGCACCATTCCCAGATGAAACCGCCCTGACATTTATCATGGGAAAGGAAGAATTGCATATAGTCTTCCAGTCCGCCGGGGCCGTTGCCCATGGCGTGGGCATATTCGCAAAGAATGAAAGGTTTCTTCTGGCAATATTCGGCAATTACAGTTTCCATTTTGTTTCCGTGTTCCGGATAGCAGGAGGTGTACATCCTGCTGACTACATCGCTGACTTTCGCAGCGGAATCCCGTTCAAAATGGATAAGGCGGGTATTATCTCTCTTTTTCGCATATTCTGCCATTTTTTCATGATTGCAGCCGAATCCCGCTTCATTGCCCAGTGACCAGAAGATGATGGACGGATGATTTTTATTGGGTTCCACCATACGGACCATACGGTCAACACAGGCGTTTTCCCACTCTTTCCACATGGCGGGATTTTTCCCTTCATCGTAGCCGAAACCATGGGTTTCCAGATCTGCTTCACAAATCACATAGAATCCCAGACGGTCGCAGAAGTCATAGAACCGCAGATCATTGGGGTAATGGGAGGTGCGGATGGCATTGATGTTATGCCGTTTCATGGTAAGCAGATCTTCCATGATGGCGTCATCGGTGACTGCTCTGCCGAGAAGGGTATGGAAATCGTGGCGGTTCACCCCCCGGAGAAGAATGGGGACTCCATTGACAAGGAAATTGCCTTTTTTAAGTTCAATGGTACGGAATCCGACGGAAAGAGCCTTGTATTCGATCACATTGCCTTTTTCATCTTTCAGCGTGAGAAGAAGCGTATATAAGGAAGGTTCTTCCGCATTCCAGGGGAGGACAGTACCGCAGTTTTCCCTGATGGAAAGAATTTCTCTGCTGCCGCCTTTTACGGAAAGTTTTTCTGCAACGGCTTTTTTCCAGACTTTTTCCCCGGAAGGAGAAAATAATTCCACTTCAAGAGTGGCTTTGGGAATATCTTCATCCGTATGATTGCGTATTTCTGTTTCCAGTTCCAGAGTACCTTTTGTATATGTTTTTGTGTCCAACAGGGCTTTGGCAAATACGTCGGAGATATCCAGTTTGGGAAGGGCTGTAACAGAAACATCCCGGAAGATCCCGGAAAGATACCACATATCCTGGTCTTCCAGATAGGTTCCGTCGCTCCATTTGTGTACCTGTACGGCAATACGGTTGATGCCGCAGGAGACAAGTTCTGTTATATCATATTCCGCAGGCATCCTGCTGCCCTTGCTCATGCCGGCAAGCTGACCATTCACCCATACATAGTAGAAAGAATCCACCCCGTCAAAACGCAGCATGATCTCCCTGTTGATCCATTCTTCCGGGATCTCAAACTCCCTGATATAGCATCCTGTGGGATTTTCTGAAGGAACATAAGGCGGATTTTTGGAAAAAGGATAGATATGGTTGGTATAATGGGGATTACCATAGCCTTCCAGCTGCCAGTTGGAGGGAACAGGGATCTCATCCCAGTCGGAACAGTCGAACTCTTCCTGCCAGAAATCTTCCGGCACTTCTTCCGGACAACAGAAACAGGCAAATGACCATGTGCCGTTCAGAAGTTTAAAAGAACTGCATTTTCTTTTTTCCATCGTCAGGGCTTCTTCAGCAGACGCATAAGGAAGAAGATAGATACGGGATATTTCCCTGTTTATTCCGGTGAGGTTCTGGTTTTCCCAGTCTTTCATGGTAGATCCTTTCTTTACAGTTGAGAGGTATTTTTATTTCCTGTTACTATAGCAAAAAGAATGTAAAATACAAGTATTTTTCCTTCCGCAGAGCAAAAATTGTTTGAAAGAAAGTTTTTCAGTTTGAATTTCCGCTTTTTCAGGGTATATTTTTCAGTGGAAAATACTGTTATAAATCAAAAACTACGGAGAAAAAAATGAAAAAAGTTTCTTTCATGGGATGGGAAAACTGTATTGAAATGACAAGCGGAAATTTCCGCATCATCATAACAACCGGTGTGGGTCCCAGAGTCATCGGCGGTTTTATTGGAAACAATCCCCATAATATTTTCAATGTGGATCCCGCCCTTGCCGGGACATCCGGCGCGGATAAATGGGTGAATTACGGCGGACACCGTCTGTGGGTAGCCCCGGAACGGGAAAACCGTACCCAGGAAAAAGATAATGTTCCTGTAAAATATGAGGAAAAAGATTGCGGGATCATTTTCTATATGCCGGAAGATGAAAGAAGCGGAATGGAAAAAAGTATCTTTATCAAGCCTGTTGCAGACGGAAAATTTTATGTGGAACACTCTGTCACAAACAAAAATATCTGGCCTGTGGAACTTGCCCCCTGGGCGATCAGTGTAATGGCTCCCGGAGGAATGTGTATAGCTCCGCAGAACAAAGATAAAAAAGCACTTCTCCCTAATACTTTCTACTCATTCTGGCCCTATACGGAAGTATCGGAAAAGCGTTTTGTTTTCGGGAAAGACTTCCTCTTTGTCAAACAGGATGTAAATTGTACCGGAGCGTGCAAGATCGGTTTCAACTGCAAAAATAATTATATAGCCTATGCCAATGCCGGGACACTTTTTGTAAAGGAATTTACTTATATTCCCGGAGCAAAATATCCGGATAACGGCTGTACGGTGGAGGTCTATTCCTGCAAAAGCATGCTGGAGGTGGAAACACTTGCTCCCTTGAGAATGGTGGATACCAATGAATGTGCCAAACACATTGAGATCTGGAGTTGCCGTGACGGGATCGGAAAAATTGAAAATTGTGACGATGCGGCAGAATATCTCCCCCGTCCTGTGATCGCGGAATAAGAATATGGTACAGGATCTTTCTTTATATCCGGAAAACGCCTGTCTGCTTGCCCCCATAGCGGGACATTCCGACCTGCCTTTCCGGCTTTCCGCAAGACGGCACGGGTGTAAATTTGCATTTACGGAAATGGTGGATGCCGGTTCCCTTGTCTTTGCAGTACCGAAAAGTTTTCATCTGCTTGCAAGAGATCCCTCCGAGGATTTTCTGGGGGTGCAGATCGTCGGTTCAGAGTTGGATACTCTGAAAAAGGCGGTACAGATCCTTAATGAGAGAGAGTTTTCTGTCATTGATTTCAATTTAGGGTGTCCCGCCCCGAAAGTAGCCAGAAAATGCGAAGGGGCGACTCTTGCACTGAAAAAGCCGGATGAGGCGGTAAGAGCTTTTGCAGTCATTGCAGAAAATTCCCGTTTTCCCGTAAGCGTGAAAATGCGTATCTTATCGGAAACCGATCCGGAACCCACTGTCCATCTGGCACAGAAACTTGCCGATTGCGGAGCAAGTGCCATGACTATCCACGGAAGACTGTTGAAAAACTTTTATTCGGGACCTGTGTTTTTTGATATAATAAAAGCTGTTGCCCAAAGTGTAAAGATCCCTGTCATTGCCAATGGGGGGGCATTGTCTGCTCCTCTTTATGAAGAGTTATGCAGGGAAAGTTCCTGTTCCAGAGGTATGGTGGCACGGGGGGCTTTAGGGGATCCCTGGATCTTCCGGGAGATCGCAGGAGGCTTGCCGCCCACGCTGGAAGAGTATGCCGAAGAGATACGCAAACACTTTTTTGCCATGGTGGATTTTTACGGGGCGGATCTTGCCTTCCGTATCAGCCGGAAAACACTTCTTGCGTATTTGAGGGGGAGAGGATATCCGGGGACATTGCGTGCTTCGGTCTCCTATTTGAACAGTCTGGAAGATTTTGAAGTATTGATGAAAGAAATAAATAAGGGCCCGCTTTCCAAAGTCTATAAAGACACCGGATTTGTGGCTTGCTGCTGAAAACAACAGGAGAAAAGATGAGTATAAATGTCGTTGACAGACGCCGTGCTTCTTTCAGGATAAGGCTGCTGCCTTCTGCCGGAAGAGTGGAGAAATTTGCTGCAAAGGAACTTGCCTGGTATCTTTATAAAATGAGTAAAAGCGGGATCTGTATAGAAGAATCTTTTACCTCTTCTGATAAAGAGATCTTTCTTGTTTCCACCGGAAATTGTGATGAGGATTCTTTTGTTATTGAAGCCAGAGAAAATTCCATTCTTCTTTCCGGAAGCAATCCCCGCAGTGTGCTTTTTGCGGTCTATGAGTTTCTGGAACATCTGGGATGTGCTTTTCCCCATCCCTTTGATGAGTATATCCCGGAAAAGCCCACCATTGAAACAGAAGAATTTTCCATGCAGTGGAAAGCCTCTTTCCGTGAACGGGGACTTTTCCAGGCATTTTTCCTCCTGCGGAAAAATCTGGATTTTGACGGATTTGTTTCTCAACGCCGTTTGCCCCAGATCGCTTTCCTTGCAAAAAATAAGTGTAATACCTTTATTTTCTCCTGTGATTACAACAGACTTGATCTGTGGGATAAATTCAAATACCAGATCATGGATGAACTTCTTGACCGGGGGCTTAAGATCGCTTTTGTTTCTGCCACGATGGATTTCTTCTGTCCGGAGAGTTTCGAAAAAGATTTCGGGGAATACGGGGAGGATTCCTACATAACAAAACGCCCCCAATGGTATGAAAATAATGTTATCCGTCCTGATCTTCCCGAAGTTCAGGAATTTATTGCAAAACGTTATACGGATTTTCTTCTCTCCCATCCGGAATTTTCCACAATAACATTTGCTCCCCGCAAAGAGATCATTTCCAAAGTCTTTGTACCGGAAAACAGCTCTTTAACGGATGTCTGGATGAGCTTTTTCAATGCGGTTGCCCGTTATCTGGCAAAACACGCTCCCGGAAGAAAGTTATCCGTTATGGTACACAATGATCTTCTCTCTCTGGGGGAAAGCTCCATTGTTCCGGAAAAAAATATCTGCTTTATCTTCCGTACGGATGATAAAATCAATATGCACTATTCCTTCCTTGCTCCGGAAAATGCGGAGATGAAAAAGGCTTTCGATCTTCTTGCGGCAAAAGGCAATGAGATGTATTTTATCAATGGAAGCGGGGAAACCGGGGAACTTGCCCCCTACTGGAAGATGGCAGGGGATCTTTATAAATACTGTAAAGAAAAAAATGTGGTTTCCGTATGGGAATTCGGCGGACATACCTATAATATCCTTGCTCTGAATTTCCGCAGATGTGTTGATTATTTCTGCTGTACCCGCCTTATGGCTGATGAAAATGCCGATACGGAAAAATGTCTGGAAAAGTGGACGGAATCCCTGTATGGCGGAAGTGGAAAATATATAGCAGCCTACTATAAGGAAATGGCAGAGGAACATGGAAAACTTGTCTCTGCAAAGACCTTCGGACCGAAAGACAAATGGCTTACTCTTTCTTCCTTCCGCAGAGTGCAGAAAAATCTTGCTTTTGCCAAAGAAGCTCTTACAGATGTGGAGAAATTGAAAATGACCGGGGAAAAGATCGACTTTCTGGAGGTGCTTACCGCAAAAAGTGTGAAATACAGCGGAACTGCCGGATTTGAAAAAGAAGATGAATTTATGAAATAAGGAGCCGCAAGATGAGTGTTATATTATCTGAAAATGGAAAGACTTCTTACCGTATCCTGTTGGAAAAAAATGCCTGCCGTGTTCTGGAATTTGCGGCAAAGGAACTTGCAAAATATCTTTTGAAGATGACGGGTGCTGCTTTTCCCGTGATCCATGAAGGGGAGGAAGGGAAAGAAGACGCTCTCCTTATTCTGAAGGCGGGAAAGGAAGTGGATGACCAGATCGACTCTTTTGAACTTATCCCGCAGGGGAAAAATCTTCTTTTTTACGGAGTAAATCCCAGAAGTGCCCTTTATGCTGTTTATGACTTTCTGGAAATCGCCGGTTGTGCTTTTCTGGAACCGGAAGTGGAAAGAGTACCTTTCTTTACAAAAATGGAAATGGAACTTCCGGCAAAAAAAAGTACGGCAGCCTTCATATTGCGTAATATTTTCCGGGAACAGATCGTGCCGGATAAAAATGCCGCCTACCTGGGACTGGAGGCTGGTCATCATCTCCCCCAGATCGACTTTATGGCAAAACGCAAACTCAATCACTATGATTTTTATGTGGATTACTGCCGTTACGATCTCTGGGAAAAATACAAGCATGAAGTGCTTGATGCCATGCTTGACCGGGGAATGAAACTGGAAGTCTGTCACCACTCCATCGGTTACTTTTTCCCTGCGGATGAAGCCCACGATTACGGCAATTACGGCGACAGTACCTACTATGCCACCCATCCGGAATGGTTCAAAAGCAATCAGGCAAGGATCGAGATCCCGGAAGTAAGAGAGATCATTACCAAACGCTTTCTGGATTATGTGAGAAACAATCCGGAATTGAAGATGATCGGTGTCTGGCCCGGCGATTCGGAAATGCCTGCTCCGGAAGAGGGGCTTACTGTTGCCGACGGGTATCTGGATTTCTGGAATAAAATTGCTGCTGAACTGGAAAAAGAGTTCCCGGATAAATATTTAAGTATTATTGCCTATCTGGATCTTCTGGATGCCCCTGCCAAACGCAAAGGGGCAAAAAATACCCAGATATGGTTCTGTCCCATCCGCACCAATTATCATTTTTCCATGCTTGACCGTCCGGAAAGCCGTCACTTTCTGGATCAGCTGGAGGGCTGGGTGAAAAGTATGCCGGAAGGAAGAGTAAATATCTTTGATTATTTCGGCTGGCAGCCGCCTTTCATCCCCTACGCAAGAAATGTAGGCAAAACTCTCCGCAGATACCGGGAATTGAAAGCCGGCGGAGCTTACGGCTGGGTGGGCTTTACCTATAATCTCATGGGGGAAGAGTACCGCTGGGCAAAAGAATTATATACTTACACCGAACAGTTGTGGGATCCGGATGCGGATGTGGATATGCTTCTTGAAAAATGGGCATTGGGCGTATTCGGGGAAGATGCCGGGAAAAAGATCGTGGAATTTTATCAGGAAATCGAAGAGGAACACAATAAAACCGTTTCCCGGATGGTTCCTGATGCCATGAAACCATGGATCACACTGCCCCTGCTGCACAAAATGCAGGCAAAACTTGCGGAGGCAAGAAGTTTGACCAAGGATCCTGCCGCACTGCGCAGGATCGATTTATTGGAGCTTGTTGCTGTAAATTCTGCAACAGATAAAATCGTTCCGGAAGCCAAAGGTTCCCTGCGGGATCCGCTGGATTATCTGTAAGAAACGATAAATCAGAAAGGCTGCGGCAGAACTGTGAAAAGCTGTGCCGCAGCCTTTTGTTATTTTCCGGAGATATAAATTTTTCCTGCTCCGGTTTTCCGGTTTCCGGATATTTAATTTACCTTGTTGACAGGATTCCCTTCAAGGAATGAACGCACATTATCCACCGAAATGGCAATGAGCCTTTCCCTTGCTTCTCTGGAAGCCCATGCCACATGAGGCGTTATCACAGTATTTTTTGCTTTTACAAGGGGATTATCCGGCAAAGGCGGCTCTTTTTTCAATACATCCAGTCCTGCTCCGGCTATTTTTCCTGTATTCAATGCTTCTGCCAGTGCCTCTTCATCAATAAGTCCGCCTCTTCCTGTATTGATGAGAATGGCATTTTTCTTCATAAGGGAGAGTGTTTCTTTATTGATAAGTTCTTTTGTTTCACTTGTAAGGGGGCAATGCAGACTTATGACATCACAGGAAGAAAACAACTCCTCCTTTGTGACATATTGCACATCTTTTCCGGGATATTCTGTACGGGTGCAGACCTTTACTTTCATCCCGAATGCTTTTGCCGCAACGGCAACTTTCTGCCCGATGGTACCGAATCCGTAAATACCGAAAGTTTTTCCGGAAAGTTCCTGAATGGGGGAAACACAATAGGTGAAGTCCGGGGCTTTTGCCCAATCGCCGTTGTGGACGGAATCCGAGTATCTGCCGGTTGCGACCGCAAGTTCCAGAAGAAGAGCAAAAACCTGCTGTACAACGGAAGGGGTACTGTATGCCGGAGCATTGCAAACGGTTATCCCCAGGGAACGGGCTGCCTTTACATCTACAAGATCATAACCGGTAGCTTGTACGCTTATAAGTTTCAATGCAGGAAGTTTTTTCAGAAGTTCCGCATTGAAGGGTACTTTGTTGAGAAGGATGATTTCCGCGTCTTTACTTCTCTTGAGCAATTCTTCCTCATTTTCCGGTACATGGGGATAAACTTTCAGATCTCCCAGTTTTTCCATCTCTTCCCAGGAGAGATCTCCGGGGTTTGCCGCATATCCGTCAAGGATCACGATTTTTGGTCTGTTTGTCATAGTATTTCCTTTCTCTTGTTTTCCATGAAATATAACACAGAAAACAGGAGTTTCAAGAGGAAAGAGCAAGTGAAATCAAAAAACAGATTTCTTTACCCGTTCCCAACTTGATTTTTTCTTTTTGTGTGCAATATTATTTCTGTAGAAAACCGTACATAAAAGGAAAGGACAGAAATATGGCTGAATATACACTTTCCCTCAATGGCGCTTTAGGCAGTGCCGGGAATAAAGTATTGAATAATTATCTTAAAGAAACCTCTTTTTCCCGTCTTGTAGAAATTTTCCGCTTACGGGAGGAAAAGGATAACGGCTGGCGGTGTGAATTCTGGGGCAAAGTCCTGCGGGGAGCGATTCTTTTGAACAGTTTTATGAATGATCCTGAAATGGAAAAGATCATTGATGACACCATTTCCGATATGCTTTCCACTCAGAAAGAGGACGGCAGTATTTCCAGTTACCCGGCGGATAAACAGCTGCAGGGCTGGAATCTGTGGGGGATCAAGTATGTTCTTATAGGTCTTCTGCGTTATGCTCAAACCGGGAAGAGAAAAGAAGAGATTGCCAAAGCATGCAGTTTGCTTCTTTCCTATGTGGAAGCCCTTATGGAAAAGGACGGTAAATTTTTCCCGGATTACGGGTTGCATACCGGCTTGCCCACTTCTTCCATGCTGGGGGCGATCGTCGGCGTATGGGATCTTACAGGGGATCCCCATTGGAAGAAACTTGCTGAAAAATTGATTTTAAGCGGCTGTTCCACCTTAAACAATATTTTTGAAGAGGCAGAAAAAGGTTCTCTTCCTTCTCTTATGGGCAATGGGAAAGCCTACGAACTTACCAGTTGTTTCCAGGGGCTTGCTGAATATATCCTTACTGCGGAAAAAAGGGGTGAGGAATATCTGAAAGACCGCGATTATAAAAAAATCTGTTTCAAATATTTCCGCCTTGTATGCGATAATGAACTTATGATCACGGGGGCATCCGGTTTGAAAGATCCTGTGGGGGAAATGTGGTTTGATGGAAGATATAAACAGCATCTTTCCGATGCGGGAAGTCTGGGGGAAACCTGTATCATGACTACCCTTCTCCATTACGCCGACCGTCTGATCTCCCTTGCCGGAAATGAATGTTTTTCCGCAGCAGATGTATCGGAAAAGATCCTTTATAACTCCCTGCTTGGCGGTATGACCCCGGACGGAAGAAACTTTACCCACGCCAATCCCACCCCTCTTACCGGAGGCGGCTGGAAAAAGCCCGCAGGCGATCAGATGCAGATCTGTTTCAAAACACCCTTTGACGGACACGACTGCTGCCGGGCGCAGGGACCGGAAGGGATCGCTATGGCATACCTTCTTGCTTTGAGAGTTCTGGAAAAAGAAAATAAAATATACGGGTGCGTGGTAAATCTCTATGAAAAGATGCGTGCAGGGTTTTCCAATGCGTTTCTGGAGATCTCCGGAGAATATCCTTATGGAAATAAGAGTATTCTCAAGGTAAAAAGTATTGGAGAATTTACCGTATCATTGCGTATCCCTTATTATACTGAAAAGGTTATTCTGAACGGGGAGGAACTTTCCTTCATCAAAGGCGATTATCTTAAACTGACCCGCAAATGGAATGAAAATGATCTTGTGGAGATCTTTTTTGATCTTTCATTGAAGGAGGTTTCCGCTCCCGGCGATCCCTCTTATACTGCTGTAAAGAAAGGGGCCTTGATCCTTGCGGAAGATTCCCGGAAAAATAATGTGCCGGATGCCAGGAACCATGAAGAGTGGAAAGGGCATTTCCTTGTGGAATATTCTGCCGCCGGAAATGCCTTTAAAAGTGAAAATACTTTACAGGTATTTTTCAAAGAATAAAGCATAGCTGTCCCATAAAATCATGGAAAAAAGAGAAATGTACGGTTGCCAGGCGAGGCGGTTGCCGCCGAGCGCGCAGTGGATGTGCGAATGAACCGCAGGGCAATCGCCTTGCGGACGCTCACAAGGAGTTGTGAGCGTATGAG
>JAZKZE010000091.1:0-5574 GCA_045612485.1 Victivallales bacterium
CCGCTGGGAGCGTCTTTCTTTTTATTGTGATGAGCTTCAATGATCTCAATATCAAAGTCATCGGAAAGAGTTTTTGTGGTCAATGCGGCAAGATGGAAAAGAAGATTCACTCCCACACTGTAGTTGGTGGTCTGAACGATCCTTGCCCCGTTATCAGCAAGTTTATGCAATTCCGCTTTATCTTCCGCAGTAAGGGCGGTTGTTCCGATCACAATGGCAATACCTGTCGCCGCTGCCTTTTTTGCATTGGCTACCACATCACCGGTACTGAAATCGATCATGGCATCCGCATTGGCAAGAAGTCCATCCAGTTCCGGCACAAGTTTTACCCCCAGTTCCCCGCATCCGGCAACACTTCCGGCATCCATCCCCAGAAATTCCGAGCCGCTCCATTCTGTTGCTCCGGCAAGAACAAGATCTTCCGCTTCGGCAATATTGGCAACAAATCTGCGGCCCATTCTTCCAGCCGCTCCTGTAATAATGATCCTCAACATCTTTTATGATCCTTTCTTTTTCTTCTGCAGCAGAACTTTTCAGGACTGCCTGTCTTTTTTCACAGCTTCTTCAGCATTGTTATCTTTTTTTATACTTTCTTTCAATCTTTCACACATGGGGCAATTTCCGGAAGTGGGATCACATCCGTCATAGCAATAGGTACAGATCTTTTCTTTGGGCAGTCCGATGGCGGCAATAAGTTTATCCAGAGTCTGATATTTCAATGTGGTCAGACCAAGCTCTTTACGGATGACTTCCACCATGGCATTGTATTGTTCCGTTCCTTCTGTAATATACTTTTTCAGCAATTCCGGATCATCCACAGGATGTCCTTCCAGAAGCTCCACCGCACGGGGGGCGGCAAGGTCAAGAGTAGAACGGGAACGGGAGAAATTCAGAAATTTACAGGGGAACATGATGGGCGGAGAGGCACTGCGCAAATGAACCGCTTTGGCACCTCTTTCATACAACCTTCTTGCAATATCCTTGAACTGTGTACCCCGGACAATGGAATCATCCAGGAACAGCAGTCTTTTGTCACGGATCTGCTCTTCCACAGGGATGAGTTTCATCTTTGCCACAAGATTTCTTGCCGCCTGACTTTGAGGGGTAAAAGAACGGGGCCAGGTGGGAGTATATTTCACAAGGGCGCGCTGATAAGGTTTGCCGGAAGCATTGGAATATCCGATGGCATGGGCGACCCCGGAATCAGGTATTCCGCAGATAGAGTCGATATTTTCATAATCGTCCCCTTCGGCGATCCCTTCCCCGTTGCGGTAACGGCTTGTTTCTGTATTGATCCCTTCAAAGTTGGAGGAGGGATAACCGAAATAAACCCAGAAAAAGGAACAGATCTGATTGATTTCACCGGGTTTCTTCAACTGTTTGATCGCATTCAGACTCAACTGAACGATCTCACCGGGACCAAGGTCACGCAAGTATGTAAAATCCAGATTGGGGAAGGCACTTGTTTCCATAGATACCCCCACGGCTCCATCCACATTGCGTTTGGCAAGGGAAACGGGAGTTCTGCCGAATTTATCCCGGGCGGCAATAATCTTGCCGTCGATCATAATAAGGAGGGAACAGGAGCCTTTGATGGAATCCATAGCATACTGGATGCCATCAATAATATCAGCTTTCTGATTGATAAGGGAAGCGATCATTTCCGTGGGATTGAGTTCCCCGCCGCTCATCTCGGAAAAGAAGATCCCGGTCTTGTAGGATTCTTCTGCAAGCTCTTTGATATTTTCGATTTTACCAACGGTCACAATGGCGTATGTTCCCAAACGGGAGGAGACCAGAAGCGGCTGATCCTCAAAATCACTTATGATACCAATGGCACACTTGCCCTTCCATTCCGAAAGAACGGAATCGAATTTTGTCTTGAACTGGGAATTGGTTATATCGTGGATACGCCGCTTTAATGTGCCATCCTCCGTCTGCACAGCCATCCCGCCACGGCGGGTTCCCAGGTGTGAATGATAATCGGTTCCATAAAAAACTTCTGTTACGCAGTCTGATGCTGCAACAACTCCAAAAAATCCGCCCATAATACTTTCCCGGCTAATAAATTGATTTCTTGTAAGGGGATCTTAAAGGCCTGCCAGACAAATGAAATCTACAGGGACAATGCAATAAAAGAACCGTTTGCCATTACCACTTTCCGCAGTAACAGCCTCAAACACTCCCCTTACAGGGCAATGTCCATGACTTTTCAGATTTCCGGGGACTTTTAAAATCACCTCTTATAATATAATAATGAAAATTTCTAATGCTATAAAATACCACACATTCCATATTTTTTCAAGAGGCAGGGATTTTTTTCTTTGTAAATATTATAACAAAGCTCCCGGACAACGGTACAAAAAAAGGACGGTCAAATGACCGTCCTTCAAAAAACTCAGAAGAACCTTATCAGGCCTTTGCTTCTTCCACTTTGGCTTCAGCTTCAACAACGGCTTCAGCAGCAGGAGCAGCAGCTTTTTTGGAAGCGGGCTTGCCACCTTCCACCAGCTTGATGATGCAGGCGGGAGCAGCATCGCCAACGCGGACACCCAGACGGATGATGCGGGTGTAACCGCCGTTGCGTTCAGCATAACGGACAGCCAGATCATCAAACAGTTTGGCAACCACAGCCTTCTTGGACTGCAGTTTATCGGAAGGAGTATTGTCCTTCACGCGGGCAACAGCAAGTCTGCGGGCATGGGGAGTACCTTTTTTGGCATAGGTGATAAGACGGTCCACAACTTTGCGGACTTCTTTAGCACGATTTACAGTTGTACGGACTTCTTCATGCTCGATAATGGAGCAAGCAAGGTTCACAAGCAGAGCCTTTCTGTGACCACAGTTACGGCCCAGTTTGGAGATATTTCTCAGATGACGCATAAATTATGCCTCCTCTTTCTTGACGGCTTTTGCACGGTCAGCTTCAGCCGTAATGGCATTGGAGAGTTCTTCGCTGAAGGTCATACCCAGCGAAAGATTGTTCTCGGAAAGTTTTTCTTTGATTTCTTCGAGAGATTTTTTCCCGAAGTTGCGGAATTTCAGCATACGGGACTCGGACTTCATGCAAAGTTCGCCCAGCAGCTTGATATTGGCATTGTTCAAGCAGTTCATCGCACGGACGGAGAGTTCAAGGATCTCCACATCCTGGATCAGCACAGAATAAAGCTTGAGATCTGTTCCGGAAAGTTTGCCTTTGGGGCCGTTCATATCCATCTGGTCGCCCAGGAAGGGACGGAGATGGTCTTTCAGGATAACAGCAGCTTTTTCCAATGCATCCTTGGGTGCAATACGTCCGTCAGTTTCCACTTCGAGGAACAGAGAATCCATTTCGGTTTCTTCCCCCACACGGGCAGCACCGACGCGGTAGCTGACATGAACAACGGGACTGAAAAGACTGTCCACCGGGATCGTTCCTTCGGGATGATCCGGGCGTTTGTTCTTTTCTGCAGGACGCCAGCCGCGGCCTCTGGAAACCTCGATCTCAGCACGGAAATTGATATCTTTGTCCAGATGACAGATCACATGATCGGGATTCAGTACTTCGACTGTTCCATCAGTGATGATATCTCCGGCGGTAACGGGACCCGCCACACTCTTCTTGATTTCGAAGGTTTTGGGCTGATCTGTGTTATGAAGATTGAATTTCACGCCTTTCAGATTAAGGACGATCTCAGTGATATCCTCCACCACGTCAGGCATGGTGGTGAATTCATGGGAAATACCGTCGATACGGACAGCAGAGATCGCAGAGCCTTCCAATGAGGAAAGAAGTACCCGGCGCAAAGCGTTTCCGATAGTATCTCCAAATCCACTCTGGAACGGTGCGGCAGTAAATTTCGCATAAGTAAGTGTAGAGGTGCTCTCCTCCATCACAAGCGATTCCGGCATGGGAAATGCAGGTACGGCAGCCATGTTTTTAATCCTCCAGTAAAGTTGTTGTCAATTTTTAAGTGTAAAATCACGCCGGTATCACTAAAGAATACCGGCACCTCAGAGGAAGATCAGACACGGCGTCTTTTGGGAGGACGGCAACCGTTATGGGGAACGGGTGTGATGTCCTTGATCGCGTTGATCTCAATACCGGTGGAGGCAATCCCTCTCACGGCGGATTCGCGGCCTGCTCCGGGTCCGTTTACACGCACTTCCACTTCCTTCATTCCCAGTGCTTCCGCTTTCTTGGCGGCATCAGCTGCAACCACCTGGGCGGCATAAGCAGTACTCTTTCTGGAACCTTTGAACCCGTTCTTACCGCTGGTGGACCAGCAGAGTACGTTTCCGTGAAGGTCTGTAAAAGTCACTTTTGTATTGTTGAAAGTAGCAAGGATGAATGCGATTCCGGAGGGGACGTGACGACCGCCTTTTTTACGTTTTTCTGCAGCAGCAGGAGCAGCAGTTTCGGCTGCGGGAGCTGCAACAGCTTGTTCTTTGATTTCTTCAGCCATGTTTATTCAAAGCCTTTTTATTATTCTCGTTATGCTGCTGTAAGATTATTTCTTGCCTGCGGCTGCGGGAGCTGCGGCACTGCTCTTTTCGATCTTACGCTGTGTTTTATCGCGGATAGCACCCACGGTGACCTTCTTGCCTTTTCTTGTACGGGCATTGGTACGGGTACGCTGACCGTGGCAGGGAAGCCCTTTACGGTGACGGGTGCCGCGATAACTGTTGATGGACTGCAGACGACGGATATCCTGGGCAAGCTGACGTCTCAGGTCACCTTCCACCACGAAGTCGTTCTGGAGCATGGTTGTGATTGCGGCAATATTTTCGTCCGTAAGCTGGCTGGCTTTGATGTTGGGATCGATATTTGCACGTTTGACGATTTCTGCTGCAACAGCAGGACCGATTCCATAGATGTACCGGAGCGCAAATTCAATGCGCTTGTTCGCCGGGATGTCAACTCCAATGATTCTGGGCATTTGCGGTCTCCTTAACCTTGTTTCTGTTTGTGGCGCGGATTCCGTGCGCAGATCACGCGGATCGAGCCTTTACGTTTGATTATCTGGCAGTGTTCACACCTGCGTTTGATTGACGCTCTTACTTTCATAAGTTTCGCCTCGATTTTCGTTTTTTTTGTTCCGTTTTAAAGCCTTATGTCCCTGCGCTACCGGGGACAACCTGATCTGCACGCTTGGAATGGGATCCGGACGCGAATCTAAGGATCTAACATGCAAGTCCTATTAATATAATGCAGTTTCTGTTTTTTACAACTTTTTTTAAAATTTTTTTTAACTTTTTTTATTTTTTTACCATTTTTTCTTTTTTTTTCTCAGATTTTCCATAATTCTGTCACAGCTATCCCATAATTTTGTAAAAATGGCACATTTTTACAAAATTATGTGCGTAAAGAAATCTGCTTTTAAAAAAGTGATTTTGTCAGATTTTTTCAAAAATACTTCATTATCCTGTTTTGTGCAACCTTCAGGAGAGAGACAAACGCATTTTGCTTTTTTCACTCCCCTATCCCCCTCACTTTTTCCTTTTGTGCAGTCAAACTCTTTCGTAATGCGGCAGTTTCTTTTTCCATATATATGCGCCTGCGTTCATTCGGGCAAAAAACGCCCTCATTCTCTC
>JAZKZE010000092.1:0-8794 GCA_045612485.1 Victivallales bacterium
TCTCTCCTGAAGGTTGCCCAAAACAGGATAAAGAAGTATTTTTGAAAAAATCTGACAAAATCACTTTTTTAAAAGCAGATTTCTTTACGCACATAATTTTGTAAAAATATGCCATTTTTACAAAATTATGGGATAGCTGTGAATTTTTTCTTCAAAAAAAAATCTTATCATTGCAATACGGTAATCTTGATGCTATATTATATGCGTGATTTATTTGTGAAAACAGAATTATGGAAAAAGCTCCATTCTCCTGCCGGAAGGATCACAGGAGTTATTATCAAAAAAAATAAGGAATATCATGATGAAGTTGCGTAATTTTTTTACCGGTTTTGCTGTTTTGTGTATGGCGGCAGTCATCCCTGCCGGTGCTGCTGAGGCAAAAACAAAAGCACCCGCAAAAAGTAATGCAAAAGCAGAAGTGCAGGCAAAACAGCAGAAGATCGCCAGTGAACTGGATCAGCTCTCTTCCGGGATGGCTCCCAACAGCGGGAAAAAGGCTGTGGTCAAACGTCTTGCCGCCCTTTTCCGCAATACGGCGCATCCCGTTATTCCCACAAAGAAATTTGTGCCTGCAGATCCTTACATAGCTTTACGTCATATCGAAAGCAAGGATCCCCTTGTTCCCGCCCGTACCCTTATCATCTACCGTCTGCGTTTCATGCAGGCGGATGACAAGACACAGGATGCCATTGAAGGACTTATCGGAGAAAGCGGAACTGTGGAATTTTCTGAAAAACAGAATATGGTCATCATCAATGTTCCCCGTGAACGTGCCGAGATCGTCAAGGAGATGCTTATAGCTCTTGATCAGCCCACTCCCCAGGTGCTTGTGGAAACACAGGTCATCGAAGTGCTTGTGGAGAACGGACAGGAACGTGACGTTCAGGTACAGTACTCCCAGTATGATGCAAAGACCGGGACAAAAGATGTATTCGGACTCAATCTTACCAACCCCGGTCAGGGAAACAATGCCGGACAGGAATCCGGAGTGAATTTCTTCCCCATTTCCAAAATCAGCGATGACGGAAGTTATAAACAGCTTCAGTTTGCCATCAAGTGGTTGGCAACCAGTACCGATTCCAAACTGCTTGCCGCCCCCAATATCATTGCAGAACTCGGTACCGATGCCAAAATGACCACCGGTGAAGAGATCCCCTTTGCGGAAGCCGCCGTTACAACTGCCGGGGTATCCCAGAACATCAAGTTCAAAAAAACCGGTATCAACCTTTCCATCAAGCCTGTGATCATCAATAACGATACCGTCCGTCTGGAGATCAAGCCTGAAATCATTCAGGCGGTCCGTTATCAGTCTTTTGTAACGGCGGATGCCCAGAGTACCGTTCCTGTGGTATCCATCCGTAATATTTCCACCACTCTTACCGCTGCTGACGGTGAGATCATCATGCTGGGCGGACTTTACTCCAGTGAAACGATTGAACGGCAGAGAAAAACACCGTTTTTGAGTGATATTCCCATTGTCGGGCCTCTCTTTACTGCCCGTTCCCTTTCCGTATCGGATAAACAGCTGATCTTCTTCATGAAGATCCATATTCTCAAATCTCCCTACAGTGTGTTCATCGACCTGGAAAAGAGTGCTTCCGAATTGCAGGATGTGGGCAGAAGCATCCGTCTTTCCAAGACCATGTTCAAGTCCCAGGCGGAAAAAGAGAGCAAGGCTGAAAAGAGTTTCTTCTCCATGAAACTTCTTCAGGATCCGGATGCACTCTGGGATGCTATTTTTGATTCTTCCGCCGCTGACTGGACAAGAGTGGATTATGAAAACAACGGGAAAAAAGAACAGAAAAACAAAAAAGCCGCCCCTGAAGGAAAATAAAAGATGAAAAAAATGTCTAAAAAGCTGAAAGTGTCCCTCTTTCTTCTTTTGGCACTTCTTCTGGCGGGAGGCGGGTTCTTCTGCTATAAAAAGTTCTATGCGAAAGATACGAAGAAAGAGGCAAAGGACAATGCCGCTCCGGACAGGATCTATCCTGTGAAACGCGGTCAGATGGTCATCGGGATCGTGCTGAGAGGAAGCGTTAATGCCAAAGTCAAACACAAACTTGCTCTTCAGGCACCATTTTCCACTAAACTTGTGAAAGTTGTGGATGAGAACGTGAAAGTGAAAAAAGGGGAGGTCGTTGCGGAATTTGAAACGGCTGATTTGCTGCTGAAGGTGGAAGACTATAAACTTACCATCGAACAGACCAAGAAAGACCTTGCCATTGCCCATGCAGAAAGAGAGGTACTTATCAGTACCAACAAGGAAGAACTGCGTACAGCAAAGGATAAAGTTACCGAGTGTCTGGATGCTTATACGAGATATGTACGTCTGGAAGGTCCCAGGGACAGGGATACACAGAACCTTGCTGTTTCCGATGCAGAAAAAAATCTGGATGATGTGGAAACCACTTACCAGGAGGCAAAAGATACTTATGATAACAGTATTTTTGCCGATTCCGCCGCAGAGGAAACTGCAAAGAAGAATGTGGAAAAGGAACGCCAGAAAGTATTGGCGGCGGAAACAAAACTCAATTCCGCCCTTCTGGAGAAAAAACTTTTCAAGCGTTATACCTATCCCAACAAGCTGAAAGATCTGCGTAATAAACTTGCCCAGGCCCGTCTGGGGTATGAAAAAGCCAAGGTAAGCACACAGGCAAAACTGACCCAGAAGGACAATGCCATCTACCGTCTGGAGATCACCTTGAGAAACAATGAGCGTCAGCACAGACGCCACTCCTCCTGGATCCCCATGATGACTCTTACCGCCCCTGTTGACGGGATCGTCACTTACGGTGACCCGGACAGGATCTGGGGTAACCCGGAAGTGAAAGTGGGTATGGACGGAAGAAGAAAGCAGGTCATCATCACCATTCCGGATATGAGTCAGATGATCGTGGATGTGAATCTTCCGGAACAGTACCGTTCCAAAGTGGGGATCGGGGATAAGGTCGTCATCACTCCCGAATCTCTGGAAACGGTAAAGATGAAAGGACAGGTCGCTTCCATTGCCTCTTTGCCTGTTCATACGATCCCCTGGGATAAAAGTACACCTAAAATTTACCGTACTGTGGTATCTTTCCATGATAAAAACCCGAAGATCGTCAGCGGTATGAGTGTGCAGGTGGAAGTGGTATCCCGTATTCTTCAGAACGTGATATCCATTCCCGTGGAAGCCGTTTTTGAGGAAGGCGGTCAGCTCCTTGTGTACCGCAAGTCATTTTCCGGTCCTGAAAAAGTGCCTATCAAGATCGGGGCTTCCAGTGACAGTGCTGTGGAGATCCTTGAAGGGCTCAATGAGGGCGATGAAGTATTCCTTTACCGTCCGTTCCAGGCGAAAACCAAATGATTTTTTTCTTCCGGAAGGCATAGTATGGCTGAAACAAGAAAAGAAGCTCTTTTTCTGGGCGATATCCGGAAGACCTACCATACAGGTACTTTCGATGTGCCTGTACTCAAAGGAGTGAACTTTGAGATATGGAAAGGGGAATTTATCGGGATCATGGGGTCGTCCGGATCGGGAAAATCCACTCTGCTCAATATCCTGGGGTTGCTGGATAAACCCTCTTCCGGCGTGTACCGCCTTGACGGGATCAGTGTGGAGACCCTTTCCGACTATGAACTGACAAGTATCCGCAATATCAAGATCGGGTTTGTATTCCAGGCATTCAATCTTTTTCCGCACCTTACCGTGCAGGAGAATATTGAGGTACCCATGGTCTATGCCGGAGTCCCGAAAAGCATCCGCAATAAAGTGTCTGCGGAGATGGCTGAAAAGGTGCGTCTTGCCCACCGTCTTGATCACCGGCCCACCCAGCTCTCCGGAGGGGAGTGCCAGCGTGTTGCTGTTGCAAGATCTCTTGTAAACAATCCCACCTTCATCCTTGCCGACGAACCTACCGGAAACCTGGATGAAAAGACTGGAAATGAAATAATGACACTTTTCCATGATCTGCACAAGGCGGGGACTACCATCGTCATGGTCACGCACAATCCCCAGTATGAACCGGAGTATGACAGGGTGATCTATCTGCGCAACGGCAGAAAGTGGCGTATCGTGGATAATGTAAACAATACAAGGGAGGAGTTCAATACCGATGAAGCTCAGTGACCAGCTTGCCCTTTCCTTTACCAATCTGATGCTGCACAAGATCCGGTCTATCCTCACTTCCCTGGGGATCATCTTCGGAGTGGGCAGTGTTATTGCCATGCTCTCTATTTCTGAAGGAGCCAAAAGGGAGGCTCTTGCCCAAATCGAATCCATGGGGGTGGATAATATCATTCTTTCCACCAGAAAGCCCCCGCCCATGGGGAAAGACCTTTCCGACAATACCAACAACAGCAACTATGAAACTTACGGGCTTACGGAGGTGGACCGTCAGCATATCCTTCACATGGATAACGTGGGATCGATCGCCACAGCAAGAAATTCCAGAAAACCCATTCTGAAAGGGACGACCCGGCTGAATGTGAATCTTTTCGGAGTGACAAATGACTTTCTGGATGTGACAAGATCCGAGATCATACAGGGCCGCTGGCTCTCACCTGCTGACAGGGACAGAAATGTGTGTGTACTTGGTGTGAATGCCAGAAGAAGTCTTTTCTCCATCCGTGACAGAAAAGTTGTGGGCAAGATCATCGGAGTGGGGGATGATGCCTACCGGATTGTGGGTGTGCTGGAAAATACCAAGGGTACTACGGTAAACGGTATCGGGTCACCCAATGACGGTATATTTATAACTAAGGATGCCTCTGATGCGGTTTACGGGAAAACCTCTTTCCAGAAGGTTGCCGGCAGAACCTCCATTGAAGTTGTGGAATATGACTGTTTCGTGGTGAAAGTAATGGATGTGAGTTACATTGATTACACCTCCAAACGTATTGCCGCTTTTCTGGATAAAAAACATGATAATATCCAGGACTGGGAAATGGTGGTTCCGCTGGATATTCTCAAGCAGCGGGAACAGACCCAGAACATTTTTACCATCGTTATGAGTTCCATTGCCGGGATCTCACTGCTTGTAGGCGGTATCGGTATCATGAACATCATGCTTGCCAACGTGTATGAAAGAAGAAAAGAGATCGGGACACGGCGTGCGCTGGGAGCCCAGAAGGGGGACATCATCCGCCAGTTCCTGTTTGAAACGATCTTTCTTACCTCCATCGGCGGCTTCATCGGGGTATGTATGGGACTTATGATCGCCAAGATCGTGACCCAGTATGCCAACTGGCCGGTGGCGTTTTCCATCTGGTTTATTCTTCTTGCCCTGTTTATTTCGGCAGTTATCGGGATCATTTTCGGTACTTATCCGGCATGGAAAGCCGCCCAGCAGAATCCTATAGATGTACTCAGATCGGAATGAAAAAAAGTTTTTTTCAGGGAAAGAAAGTCGATTTTTTGTGAAAATACTTGAAAAATGGAAAATCGGTGCTAAATTATGTAGTTCACAAAAATATCGGACGAAAAGTATAGTTAAATAAACGATATAAACAACAAAAAACGAAATCCTAAACAGGAGAATGACAATGCACGCAGTATTTGCCAATGGCGGCCATCAGTACAGAGTCGCCGAAAAAGACATCGTGACCCTCGAACGCATCGCAGGGGAAGAAGGTTCCGCCGTTATTTTTGATCAGGTCCTCGCTATCGGCGAAGGTGCTGACATGAAGATCGGTACCCCCACAGTGGAAGGTGCCAAAGTGGAAGCAAAGATCGTTGCCCATTTCCGTGGTCCCAAGCTGGTTGCTTTCAAAATGAAACGCCGTAAAGGTTACCGCAAAAAAATCGGTCACCGCCAGGAACTCACCAAAGTGGAAATCACCAAGATCGGCTGAGTTGTCCCATGAAATACGATGCAAATGGTGCGCTTCTCTCTACGGAGATCCCCGGTCTTTCCGCCCCCCGCAGGGGCAAAGTCCGGGATGTGTATGATCTGGGGGATTCCCTGCTCTTTGTGGCAACGGACAGGATCAGTGCTTTTGACTGTGTGATGCCCAACGGTATTCCGGACAAAGGTAAAGTCCTCACCCAGATGTCCCTTTTCTGGTTTGACCTCCTTTCCTGGATGCCGAACCACTTGCTTGCCAGCGATGTAAAGGATTTTCCTGAAAGTCTGCAAGGTGTGGCAAAAGATCTTGCCGGGCGTTCCCTCATCGTGAAAAAAGCAAAGACTCTTCCCATTGAATGTATTGTCCGCGGCTACCTTATCGGCAGCGGCTGGGCGTCTTACAAAAAGACCGGTCAGGTCTGCGGGATAACTTTGCCTCCCGGCTATCATCAGGCTGCCAAACTGGAGAAACCTCTTTTCACACCCTCTACCAAAGCGGATGAGGGGCATGATGAAAACATCTCCTTTGAACAGACCTGTGAGATCATCGGAAAAGAAAAGGCTTCCAAAATCAGCGATTATGCCATCCGGATCTATCAGGATGCCGCAAATCATGCTGAAAAATGCGGGATCATTCTTGCAGATACCAAGTTCGAGTTCGGTGAACTTGACGGCGAGATCATTCTCATTGACGAAGTCCTCACTCCCGACTCCAGCCGTTTCTGGCCCAAAGCGGATTACAGACTTGATTGCAGTCCTCCCAGCCTTGACAAACAGTTTGTCAGGGATTATCTGGAAAGTCTCGACTGGGACAAGACTCCGCCGGCACCGGAACTGCCCCAGGAGATCGTGGAAAAGACCAGGACAAAATACCTTGAGGCACTTAAAGCCCTCAGCGGTAAATCTCTCTGAGACATTTTTCAAAGGCCCGGTCTTACCGGGTCTTTTTTCATTTTCTGATAAATTACCTTTCCGGAAACAACGGAAAAACCTTCCCGGCTAACAAAGATTTTAAGGATACAAGATGGAAGAAAATCACAATACTGACTCCGTCAGAACCTTTCCTCCGGATTCCGTGGGATTGGTCAAATCGCAGGATTTCCGCTTTGCACCGGATGAAGTTCTGGAACTGGATTGCGGAAGATGTTTGCGGGATGTGGTCATCCGTTATGAAACATACGGTACCCTCAATTCCGATAAAAGCAACGTGATCCTTGTGGAACATGCTCTTACCGGAGATGCCCACCTTGCCGGGTATTATACGCCCAATGACAAAAAGCCGGGTTGGTGGGAAGATATGGTCGGACCCGGAAAGCCTTTCGATACCAATAAATTTTTTATCATTTGCAGCAATATTCTGGGCGGTTGTTCCGGCACAACGGGACCCGGTTCTCTCAATCCGGATACGGGTAAACCCTATCACATGGATTTTCCGGTTATCACTATAGCGGATATGGTGAGAGCGCAGAAGCATCTTATAGATTACCTCGGCATAAAGAAACTTCTTGCTGTTGCCGGCGGTTCCATGGGCGGGATGCTTGCCATCCAGTGGCCCATCTCCTATCCGGATATGGTGGGAAGCTGTCTTGCCATTGCCACTTCCGGCAAGATTTCCCCCCAGTCCATTGCCTTCAACTGGATCGGCAGGGAAGCGATCATGTCTGATGCCGCATGGCAGAAGGGTGATTACACAGAACAGCCCCAGAAAGGGCTTGCCATCGCCCGTATGCTTGCCCATGTGACTTATTTGAGCGATCAATCCATGAGCCGGAAATTCGGACGCAAATTACAGACTGCGGAAGATTATTCTTTCAAGTTCGATATGGACTTCAGTGTGGAAAGTTATCTCAATCATCAGGGAACACGGTTTGTGGAGCGTTTTGACGCCAACAGTTATTTGTATATTACCCGTGCCATTGATTATTTTGATGTGAATGATTATGCGGAAGGGGAGGATGGCAAGATCTTCGCTAACGTGAAATGTCCGTTCCTTGTGGTTTCCTTTTCCAGTGACTGGCTCTTTCCGCCCTATCAGTCACGGGAACTTTCCCGGATTTTGCTGGATAACGGAAATGACGTCACCTATTGCGATATAAAGAGTCATTACGGACATGATGCTTTCCTTCTGGAATATGAAACACTGGGACGTCTTGTCAGGAATTTCCTTACCAATATTGACAAAGAAAAGGAGGAGGCAAAATGAAAGTAGCCCGTAATCCTTCTCATTCCGAACCGATCCTTTCCCGTACAGACCTTGTAATGATCGCGGATATGATCCCGGAAAACGCAAAAGTGCTGGATTTGGGATGTGGTTCCGGCAGATTGCTCCGTGTACTTAAAGCAAGAAAAAATGCCAAGGTCATGGGAGTTGAACTGGATCAGGAAAAACTTATTCAGTGTATGGATAGAGGTGTACCTGTGATCCAGGCGGATTTGAATGAACCTCTTTCACTTTTCTCCGATAACAGTTATGATTATGTGATATTGAGCCGTACTCTTCAGGCAGTGAAACGTCCGGATCTCATTCTTCAGGAAATGCTGCGTATCGGCGGAAAAGGGATCATAAGCATTATGAATTTCGGGCAGCTGGATGCCAGGATGCAGATGCTTACAGGTCACATGCCCGTAACCAAAAGACTGCCTTTGAAATGGTATGATACTCCCAATATCCATCCCGGTATGCTTTCCGATTTCCGGGATATGTGTAAAGAGAAGAATATAAGGATATTGAAAGAGATCCCGGTTTCCCAGCACAGGGATTTCCTGCGTTTTCTCGCGCCGGTCTGTCCGAATCTTTTCGCATCCAATGCTATTTTTGTGATCTCCAGATAAAAAAAGGGGCTGTTGCAAAAATGTTTTGCGGGGAAGACACCTTTTTGAAAAAAGGTTCTCTTCCCCGCCCCCCATCTTCCAAAAACTTTTGACGGAATTGCTTTTATCGTCACGATAAAAACAATTCCAACTTTTTT
>JAZKZE010000093.1:0-2176 GCA_045612485.1 Victivallales bacterium
ACAGCATGATTTTCCTGGGGGAAGAATCCGATCACATTGCGTTTGGCAAAGATTTTGATATTGTGCAGATTCAAAAGCTGATCCGGGAAAGTCATCAGGCGGTGTCCGCCCCACACATAGTCCCAGATAAGGATATTTTTACATACTTTCTGCCAGGCGTCGAAAATATTTTTCATAAATTTGTTTGCCATTTTGTTTTTGGGATCGGTATAGGGTCTGCCCCGGCGGATCCCCAGAGTAACGATCTGCACAGCCACATTGTCATTGGCTTTGATATTCACAGGCGGCTTCTGACTGGCGATATAGGCAAAGATCACAAGTTTTACATTGGGATAATCTTTTTTCAGCTGTTCTCCCACCCGGTTTGCAAAATAGACCCAGCGGGCAGATTCCACATTGCCATGTTTCTTTATAAGTGCCTGACAGGGCGCACATCCGCACATTCCTCTGTTCCCATCTCCTTCTGAAAGGGAAATATATTTGGCATTGGGAGTCATTTTCAGGAAGTGACGGCATCTTTTTACAGTTTCTGCGATCAGCTCTTCATTGGTAAGGCAGAAGTCAACGGTTACGTCACGCTTGACAGGATCAATGCGTCTGCCTTCCTGGAAAGCAAAAAAGTGAGGTTTATGTTTATACATCTTTGCAGGGATCAGTCCCAGCATACCATGTGCCCCCAGAGGCAGACTCCATTCGGCGCGTTCCCCGTATTTTGTATTCAGATTTTTTTCTGCCACCGGGCGGTTTCCGCTTAAAAGATTGAATGTTCCCCACCGGATACCTGCTTCATCTTCTTTGATGCCGGATTGCTTGTCATTGGTAAAAAGATACATTCTGCTGTCAAAGGCGGGTTTGCCGTATTTTTCAAATTCTTTTACTTCGATTTTTGCTTTGGAAGGGCAATATTCAGAATAGGCATCATAAAGGTGTACACCCATTTTCCGGTCGATGAACCAGTATGTACCGTAAAGGAGTCCCTGGGGACGGCCGCCGGAAATGATGACTTTATTTTTTTCGCATTTTATTTTAAATTCCTGATCTCCGAGTTTGGGATCAAAACGCAAAATAAACACAGCTCTGGCACTGCTTTTGCCCTTGTGATCGGCAAAAATCTTTCCGATATAATGTTTCAATTCTTTTTCGGCTGTTTTTTCTGCCTCAATGGGATTTTTGATCTCCATTTTCACTGTTGCTGTACCATCAATAATAACAGCTCCGGAGGCAGAAATACTCAAAGAGAAAGCCGCAAACAGAATAAAAAGTAAAAATTTTTTCATTTCCTATGTCCTTTTTCTTATTTATTTCTGTAAGATTTCAAAAGTTTTTCAAGCTGAAGATTACGGAATTTAGCACCGGAAAGGGCTTTGGCTTTTTCATAATATTCTTCCGCTCTCTTTACATTCATATTTTTCATCAGTACATTCAATGCAGCTGAATTATAGAAATTGCCCCGTTCTTTTGCTTTGAAAGAAGGATTTTCCGCACTTTTCAGAAGAAGAGAAATTGCTGCATCACTTTTCTGCATGGCAAGAAGAAGCCGCACTTCCTCCATAACAAGATAAAACGGAATCCCACCGGGAGTCTTTTTAAGTACGGCAAGTTCCTTTTCTGCCCCGGCAAAATCTTTTTTCCTTGTTTTGATTTGCAGGATCAATGCCTGATTATGCCAGTAAAAAGATTTTTTTGCGCCTTTTATTGCGGCAAGTTTCCTTGCAAGTGCTTCCGCTTCCGCAAATTTCTTTGTTCCCAGAAGGTATTTACAAAAGGCGGTTTCCGTATCAAGAAATGCGGTCAGAGTTGATAAAGATTTTGCTTTTTCGTAATTTGCAGAAGCAAGGCGTCTGGCTTCATCATATTTTTTCAGTTTCAGGAGACTATTCACCTCACTTCTCTGCAAACTGTTTTTCCGGTTGAGCAATGCTTTTTTGTGTGCCGGATTTCCGGAAAAGATCACATTATTGAGTGCTTCATCCACTACAGCAAATGCTTTGGGATAATCGTTGATTTTTTCTGCATAGATACTTGTAAGGAAAAGGAGAGCTTTCAACTGGAAGGCAGCATCTGCTTTGGCATTACCGCTTACTGTTTTGCCTGCTTTGATAAGATCATTGACTGCACCGCCAAAATCCTCATTAGCAGCTTTGGCTTTTGCCGAGGCAAAAAGAGTATTCTGAAT
>JAZKZE010000094.1:0-1917 GCA_045612485.1 Victivallales bacterium
AAGTTCCGGAGTATGCTGACTCATGGCAGGATCCAGTTCCAGCCAGAAATAGGCAAGGATATTGATATTCTCATACCCTTTGCAGATGGCACTTATGAATTCTCTTCCACGCTGTCTTGCTTTTGCATAATCTTCCCGGAACGTTCTGCCTTTTTCCGGACGGTACTTCCAGTTCTGCAATCTCCAGTAATCTTCCATATCCAGAATGATCCCTTTGAGTCCCCCTTTCTTTGCAACGGTGGCAAGCACATTGAAGTTATGGCAGACACCATCCCAGAAAGCATCATCATAAAGATCAAACTTTTTCTCGGCATCCAGAAAACCTGTTTTAAGGAAGTTATCGGTCAATTTTTGGCTTTTCGTATTCTGCAAAAGTTTGATCTGCTCTGCAAAATATTCCAACTTCATTTTTTTACGGGTGAACATGGTGTAATTCGGCAGGATCGTTTTCCCGTTTTCATCTTTAACAACATCCGGATTGATCCCCAATCCCCTGTGAGGAAGTGCTTTTTCGATCATTTTCACATTTGCAGCATAAAATGATACGGAAGGATCGCACCAGCCGGTCTTGATAAATTTCGGATGTGCCGGGACTGTAAAAGAGTCCCCTGCCCATATTACGGGCATTGCGGCAAGAATGGCGGCAATAAATTTGAGTTTCATTTTTTTCCTTTCTTTATTTCTGTATATCAACTTTTACAAAAATTCTGCTGACAGCCGGCTGTTTCATCCGGCATCCCTTCCGGGATTTATGTTTTCGGTTTTCAGATCTCAAAAATCTCCACATCATCAATAAAACATTCTCCCGGAACTTTTCCAGCAGGTGAGATCAAGACAGAAAAGTAACTTGCCTCCGCAGGGGGGGCAAAGATAAACTGGGTGGCTCTCTTCCAGTTATCTGTCAACTCTTCATCAAAGGATGCACGTAAAATCTCCATCTGGCTGCACCAGGCGTTCCTGGCATTCCTCCACTGAATACTCATTACAGGCGTACCCGCACCTTTGAAAGAAGCACGCACAAGGTAAGTTTTGCCTTTTTTCAGTTTTATATTCTGAATAAGGGCTCCTTTTGCCACATTGACTGCTTTGATACAACTGCTGTTATTTCTTCCACCGCTGACACTGTGCAGGAATGAAGCGTTTTTACTGTCTTTCGGGAACCAGCTACTCCAGTTGGGCACCATTTTCAAAGGAACGAAACCGGGTGCATTATCAATATATTTATTTTCTTTTACCTGTGAAAAGTCCCCATTGACAGCGATATTATTTTTGGCGATTTTCCCTTTGTTTGCCCACTCCACAGCAGTAAGGTAGGGGTTCTGGGCGTAAGTAATGGCATCATAGATCCCCGGCAGGGCTTTTTCCCAGTAGGGTCCGCCAAATTCAGGATATTTTTTCAGGTTTTTTTCCGCCCATTTTTTATAGGGGATCTCGTACCATTTTCTTGCTTCGCCAAATGTCCATACATAGCAATCGGAAAATTCTGCGGCAAGAACTGCATTGGCACGGAAATATTCCAAAGGAGTCAGATCTTCTCTTTTAAGAGCATAGATACCGGAAGACTGGATAAAGGCATCTATATACATTGCCGGAGCAAAAAGGGTCTGGGCACGGAGCTTGGCATGATTGACAGGATCAATAAGTCTTTTGTACCGGTTGGCACGGATGGCTCTGAAACGGTTGTAGGAAACTTGCCCCTCATTGGCTTTGTAACAGTGATCTTCCATACCGTCATGGATTCTTGCTGTGGGGGAAATTTTATCGTAAATTCCGTTAATAAAGCCGGAAAGAAGTCCGGTATGGGAAATCATCAGTTTTTTCTCCAGAAGTTCCGGAGTATGCTGACTCATGGCAGGATCCAGTTCCAGCCAGAAATAGGCAAGGATATTGATATTCTCATACCCTTTGCAGATGGCA
>JAZKZE010000095.1:0-11390 GCA_045612485.1 Victivallales bacterium
GGGGTGCCGCTCCTGACGTGATGCGGGTAAACTTCCGTATGTCTGATACTTACATTCAGCAGCGGTTCATCTACCCTTTGGACGGCTATATTAACAGTGATCCGGAACTCAAGAGCGTCAGAAACTATCTGAAAATGATCCCCGATGCCATCCGTCCTGTTGTTTACCGTGACGGTCCGGCTGTGGATACTTTCAAAGCAGGTGACCATGTCTGGTTCATGGGGAAAAACCTTCTGGTGCGTGCCCTCTTCTGGCGTAAGGACCTTTTCCAGGATGCCGGACTTGACCCCGAAAGACCTCCGCAGAACTGGGAAGAACTTCTGGATTATGCCCGCCGTATTTCCGACCCCTCCAGAGATAAATACGGTATCAGTATCGCTACCGGTCAGCAGGCGGCATGGGACTATATGCCCTACCTGTGGGGTGCCGGAGGAGAAGCTGTTGTAAAAGACGAAAAAGGACAGTGGAGAGCTGCTTTCGGTACAAGAGAAGCTGCTGTCGGTCTTGAATTCTATATGCGTCTTACCACCGAACGCTGGATCGACTCCGACGGAGTGGAACAGCGCGGTTATTCTACAGCCAATGCTGACGAACGTTCCATGAAACTTGCACAGCAGGCCGGCCGTCTGGGGATGTTCTCCAACTACATGGGGGATGAACGCAGCGGCGGCGGTGTTGACCCCTCTCTGGTTGGTTGTGCCTCCTTCCCCGTAGGCCCCAGCGGCGTGAGAGCTACTGAAGTGAATATGGGACTTGAAGGTATCTTTGCCGGTCTTGCCGGTCGCAGAAACAGCGAAGGCGTGTATGTTTCCGCCAAAGAGATCCGTGATATGGCATGGAAATACATCCGTTTCATGAACTCCAAGTCTGCCAGAAAGATCTATACTGAGCTTATGATCAGCAATGGTCAGGGCAAACTTGTCAGCCCCGACTATCTGCGTGAATTCGGTTATACGGAATATCTGAAATATCTGCCTCCTGCCTGGGAAAAGACCTTCAAAGAATCTCTGAAAAACGGTAAAGCAGAACCTTTCGGCAGAAACTGTCAGCTGGTCTATCTCTATATGACCCAGCCTCTTGACGCTGCCCAGCAGCTCTCCCGTGACGGAAAACTGCCTGAAGGCAATACTCCTGAAGCAAGAGAACAGCGTATCAAAATCTTCGAGAAACTCCTGAAAGACGCTGAAAAACGTACCAATGAACATATGATCGGCCGTATTTCTTCCGAAGAAAAACAGAAACGCACCATTGTAGCATCTATCGTTGCCGTCTGTCTGCTTGCACTTTTCTGCTTTGTGATCTACAATATCTGGAAAGTCTTCTCTCCCAAAGACACATTCTCCGGAAAGAAAAAAGGCTGGGAATTCAGGAAGAACTGGCTTGGATACCTCATCATGCTTCCTGCGATCCTGAGTATCCTGCTGTGGGTGTATTACCCCATGACCAGCGGTACCCAGATCCTCTTCCAGGATTACCACTTTGTAGGTAAGAGTGAGTGGATCGGTCTGGACAACTTTGCAGGAGTCCTCTTCAGTGATGAATGGTGGAGTTCCATCTGGAATACCTTCCGTTATATGTCCTTCCTCCTCACCCTCGGGTTCTGCGCCCCTATCATCCTTGCTATTCTGCTTCAGGAAGTTTCCTGCGGTAAGATCTTCTACCGTACCGTATTCTACCTGCCCGCAGTTATGAGCGGACTGGTGGTGATCTTCATGTGGAGATTGTTCTACCAGAGCGGTTCCTCCGGTATTTTGAACCAGGTGGTGGGCAATATCCTCAATCTCTTCGGGGTGAGTTTCTCTCCCATTGCGTGGATCGAAGACGCAAAATGGGCAATGTTTGCCTGCGTGATCCCCACGATCTGGGCAGGAGCAGGTCCCGGCTGTCTGATCTATCTTGCCGCTCTCAAAGGTGTACCGGATGATACATACGAAGCCGCCGAGATCGACGGAGCCAACTTCTTCCAGAAGATCTGGCATGTAACGTTCCCCACACTGAAAGCACTGATCATCATCAACTTTGTAGGTGCATTCATCTCTGCTTCCCAGTCCGGCGGTATGATCCTTATTATGACCTTCGGTCGTGCCAATACAGAAGTAGCGGAACTGCACATCTTCAAAGAAGCCTATACCAATTTGCGGTTCGGCAGTGCTATCGCCATGGCATGGGTACTCGGTTCCATGACGTTGCTCTTTACCATCCAGAACCTGAAACGGCTTTCCAAAATGGAATTTAAAACCACAGGAGGTAAATAATGCCTATTATTGGAAATGTTGAAAAGAAAAATATCAAGGTAAAGATCCTTGGTCTTGCCATTCATCTTATTTTGATACTCGGCGGGATCACAATGATCTATCCTTTGCTCATTATGATCTCCGGCTCCCTGAAGAGCGATGTGGACTTCAATGACTTCTCCATCGCCCCGGAATATGTGTATGACACCCAGTTGCTTTTCCAGAAGCACCTGCTGACCAAGTACAATAACAAGAACAATCTGGTATTCTCCGACTTCCGTGAACCTGTCGGAGCCATTACCAATATTCTTGCTCCGGAAGATCTTTCCCGGGAAAGAAATAATGACTTCCGTGAATTTCTTGCTGAAGTCCGCAAAAACAATCCCCATTACTGGCGTGTGATCGGCGGAGCGTATGAAGTGGGTGTGGATACACTCACTGTCCGTCAGTACCGTGCATGGCTGAAGAAGAAATACGGTACCATTCAGAATATGAATGCAAAATGCGGTACCAACTATTCTGATTTCAGCGTATTGGGACTTCCCATCGAACTTTTTGCCTCCAGCAGTATCTCCACCGATTACAGTACCCCCCTTCTGAAGGCCATTCATGAGTTCAAAAACACTCTGCCTGATCTTCAGACAAGCTGGATCGACCTTGACGGTACTTTTGTCACCCATCTGCGCACAAGAGTCAACCGTGATCTTTCCGCTATCAACAAACTTTTTGGTACAAACTACATCCATTGGAGCGATATCTCCCTTCCTGAACGCTATCCTGCCCACAACAAGGCTTTTGCTGACGCATGGCTCACCTTTATCCGTGAAAACGTCAACTTTGCCTTTGTGAGAGTGGATCCCACCGCCCAGAAAGAATGGAATGTTTATCTTCAGAAAAAATATCATGATGTTGCTGCCCTCAGCAAGATCTACAAGAGAAATCTGAAGAGCTTCAATGATGTGAAAGTTCCTGCAGCAGATCCTGCTTCCGGTCAGATCAAAGTGGATTGGAAAGACTTTGTTGCCGTACAGGTTTCCCCCAAATATCTGCGTATTGCAACTTTGGGGAATCAGTACCGTGCCTGGTTGATGAAGAAATACAAAAACGTTGCTGCTGTCAACAAAGCATACGGCTTGGGACTCAAGAAATTTGATGACATTGTTCTTACCGGCGATGCTCCCAAAGACAACCTTGTACAGGCTGCTGACCTTAGTGCTTTTATTGATACTCTCAGCACTTCCGAAGTTGGTTTGCAGCGCATTGCCCTTATTGACTACCGTAACTTTGTGGAAAGCAAATACCGCGGTGCCGACGGAAAAGTTGACTACCGTAAACTTTCCCAGGATTACCACCGTGCCATCACCAATAAACTGGAGATCCCCTTCTTCACCAAATTCCCTGCTGCTCCTGAAACTGCCATTGCGCAGAATCACTACACTGAATTTGTGAAGGATAAGAAAAATGCCGCTCTGCGTGTTGTAACTGCTCCCAAAAAACTTCAGGATCGTTTCGTGAAGTTCCTTCATGACAAGTACAAAAACATCGATGCTCTGAACAAAGCATGGGGCAAGGTATATGGTTCTCTGGATATGATCCACGCTCCCCTGAAAGAGTATGAATGGTTCAATGTGATCGACAACCGTGCCATGCTCATCAAGGAATACCTGAAACGCAACTATGTAATGGTTATTGATACCATTCTCACAAGCGGACATGCCGCCCGCAATACTGTGATTTACTGCTGTCTGGCAGTTCTCGCAGCATTGATGGTCAATCCTCTCTGTGCGTATGCTCTTTCCCGTTACAAAATGGCTCCCTCCTACAAGATCCTGCTCTTCTTGATGCTGCCTATGGCATTCCCTGCCATGGTACTGGGTATCCCCCAGTTCCTGCTCATCAAAGAACTGGGACTGCTCAATACCTTTGCCGCTTTGATCCTGCCCTCTATGGCTAACGGATACAATATCTTCCTTCTCAAAGGGTTCTTTGACTCCCTGCCCAAGGAACTGTTTGAATCCGCCGCTATCGACGGTGCGTCTGAATGGGTTGTTTTCTGGCACATTGCCATGGGGCTTTCCACACCGATCCTTTCGGTTATCGCCCTCAGCTCCTTCACCGCGGCATACGGTAACTTTATGATGGCGTTCCTGCTCTGTCAAGATGAGTCCATGTGGACAATGATGGTTTACCTCTATCAGCTGCAGCAGCGTGCCAGTCAGGCTGTCGGGTTCTCCGCTCTTATTATTGCGGCTGTTCCCACCCTTCTGGTATTCATCTTCTGTCAGAACATCATCATCAAAGGTATCGTTGTTCCCACAGAAAAATAATATAACCGGAAAAGTCGTAGTATTTTAAGTGTATCTGGGTTCCGGTCACAAGCCGGAACCCTTTTTTCATATCTGCAGGACACTGTTTTATAACAGTATTTGTCAGGGAAGTCAGTGTTATGCAGCAACCCGAAGTCTGGAGAATAAAATGGAAGAATACAATAAAAACGATAAAGTGGAAGAAATCGAAGAAAATATTTCTGTTGAAGAGGAAAATATTATTTCAGAAGAGGAAGACTGCCGGGATCTTCTTTTGAAACAGGGGGCGGTAAATTCCCTTGAAAGAATGTATAAATTGTGGTGGATCCCCCTTGTTGTTATGATTACTGCCGCAATTGCGTTGATCCCTCTTGTTGTGATTTTCGTTTTTGGAAAACAGACGGGAAGTCCTGTTATGGCATTGTGCGGAAGCATCCTTCTGATTCTGGATATATTTCTTCTTGCTGCCTGTGCATGTGTTTCTGCAATCGCTGGGATCGTTCTTCTTTACCGTTACTGGAAGTTCCTGCCAGCGGAGGAGGCATATACCACTCCGGCAAAAGTGGTGGGGTACTTGTTTATACCTGTATTTAATCTCTATTGGGGGTTTGTTGCTTATTACAAGTTAAGCAAAAGTTATGATAAACTTCTGGGTAGAAACACTGGTTCTTGTACTGTTGTTGCCTGCATTTATGCCATTCTTTTCAGTGTTTCCTCTTTTCTGGGATTTATCTCCCCGTTAACCATTTTGTTTGCACCGGAAATTTCCTTTTTTGCACAACTGCTCAGTGTTCTTACGATTCCCTGCGGGGTTTTATATATTGCTGCAATGTGTCTTTTGCAGAAGTCTGTGAGAGCGTATCTCAACGGGCCTGTTTTCAACTGGAAAAATAATCCGTCCTTTTCCAAATTTCCCATTGTGGCAGGGATCATTGCCGGAATGATTTTGAATTTTGTACTTTCTTTTCTGGCGATTGCCGGTGCAAGTGCGAAAATGGTTTATGATCAGAAAAAGAAAAATTTTCAGATACATCAAAAACAGAATATCACAGCAGAACATACGCATACGCATATTTCCACCCATCATAAGTAAATTTTTCTGCCGGTTTATTGCAACTTGCCCGGAAAAATTCCCTTTTGAATGACTTTTGAATTATACTCTCTTGAAAAATCGCATTCGGGAGAGTATATTTATATATAAATATAACTGTACTAATCAAACTTTATTCAAACCGGAGAAGAAAATGGCTCATTTTTATCCCTTTCATGCGTTGATGCCCACCCCTGAAAAAGTTGCTGAAGTTGCCGCTGTTCCTTATGACGTGGTAAACAGTGAAGAAGCTGCCGTTCTTGCAGAAGGCAATCCTTTGAGTTTTCTGCGTGTTTCCCGTCCTGAAATCGAAATGACTCCCGGAATCGATCTCTATTCCGATGAAGTGTATGCCAAAGCCGAAGCCAATTTCAAACGTCTTTGTGCTGAAGCTCCTCTTGCCCATGATGAAGAAGCCAATCTTTATGTCTATTCTCTGAAAATGGGCGATCATGTCCAGATTGGTCTTGCGGGAGCTGCTTCCGCTGAAGATTATGACAAAGACATTATCAAGAAACATGAAAAGACCCGCCGGGACAAAGAAGATGACCGCGCCCGTCACGTTATGACTCTGCGTAATCACTCCGGTCCCGTGTTCCTTGCTTACAGGGATTCAAAAAAAATCGATGCTCTTGTAGCCGAAGTAATGAAAAACGATCCCTTCTATGCCTTTACCGCAGCTGACGGTATCGAACACAAAATGTGGAAGTGCGGAGCTGAAAAGAGTAAAGAAATTTCTGCCGTGTTTGAAAATGAGATCCCTTACCTCTACATTGCCGACGGTCATCACAGAGCTGCTTCCGCCTCCCGTGCTGCCGCAACCTGCAAAGCCAATAATCCCGCCCATACCGGTAAAGAAGATTACAACTTCTTCCTTGCGGTTTCCTTCCCTGCTTCCCAGTTGAAGATCCTTTCCTACAACAGATGCGTACATGATCTCAACGGTCTTTCCGAAGCGGATTTCCTTGCAAAAGTGGAAGAAAAATTTACTGTTGCTCCCATTAATGATCCTGTTCCCGCAAAAGGCGGAACATTCTGCATGTATTTCCAGGGCAAATGGAGTCTGCTTACTCCCAAATTTGACATTGCCTCCCTGGGGGTTATTGAAAGACTGGATGTAAGCATCCTTCAGGATAATATTCTTGCTCCTGTTCTGGGGATCGATGACCCCCGTACAAGCAAACGTATCAGTTTCATTGGCGGTATCAGAGGAACCGCCGAACTGGAAAAACTTGTAAATACCGGAAAAGACGTTGTGGCATTTTCCATGTATCCCACCACCATGGCACAGCTTTTTGATATTGCCGATGCCGGTGAGATCATGCCTCCCAAATCCACCTGGTTTGAACCTAAACTGCGTGACGGTCTTGTGACCCACAGTTTCTGAAAGGGTGTGGGGCGATTATGAGTAAAAAAGTACTTGCAGTGATCCCTGCCCGTTTCGGCAGTATGCGTTTTCCCGGCAAAGTGCTGGCAAATCTGGGCGGGAAACCCATTGTTCAGCATGTCTGGGAAAGAACGAATTATTCCAAGGCGGATGAAGTTCTTGTTGCAGTGGATGACCGGGAAGTATATAATACGGTCACAGGGTTCGGCGGCAAGGCTGTAATGACCTCCTCTTCCCATCCCTCCGGTTCTGACCGTATTTTTGAAGCCATCGGCGATGTGGAATGTGATGCAGTCATCAATGTACAGGGGGATGAACCTTTCATCCGACCGGAAGTCATCAATGCTCTTATTGATGTCATTACGGAAGAGGATGGACCGGATATGGCTACTGTGGTGGTTCCCTGTGAAAGGGAGGAAATTGCTGATAATCCCAATATTGTGAAGGTCGTAATGTCTTCTGATAATCATGCACTGTATTTCAGCCGTTCCATGATCCCCTTTCTGCGTACCGGCGGAGAGGAGATGCCCTGTTACCGGCACTGGGGGATCTATGCTTACAAAAGAAGTGCATTGGCAAAGTTTGTTTCCCTTCCGGAAGGCAGACTGGAAAGATGTGAAAAACTGGAACAGCTGCGTGCATTGGAAAATAATATGCGTATCAAATGTGTCGTTACGGAATATTCCAGTATCGGCATAGATACCCCTGAAGAACTGGAAAAGGCTGAAGCATTTCTTGCTGAAGAAAAAAAACGTTCCAGAGAAAAACTGGAACAGATGGCAGCAGTTTCCACTGAAAATGCAAAAGAAACTCAACAGCAGTAAAAAATATAGTGAGGTATAAGATGAATCCGGCAAAAATCGGTAAGGATATTGTAGCAGGTGCAGGTAAATTTGTGATTCTCGGTGGTCCCTGTGTTGCGGAAGGGGAAGAGATCTGCATGGAGATCGCCCAGTTTTTGAAAAAGGCATGCGCCGACAGGGGGATCCAGTATGTATTCAAGGCTTCTTTTGATAAAGCCAACCGTTCTTCCGGAAAATCTTTCCGTGGATTCGGCATGGAGGAAGGATTGCGTATTCTTGCTTCTGTGAAAAAGAATCTGGGACTTCCTGTTGTTACGGATATCCATGAATCCTGTCAGGCGGAAGAAACAGCAAAGGTGGCGGATATTCTGCAAATCCCTGCCTTTCTCTGCCGTCAGACAGATCTGCTTGTTGCCGCTGCAAAAACAGGGAAAGCGGTCAACGTGAAAAAAGGGCAGTTCCTTGCTCCGGAAGATATGAAAAGTGTACTTGGGAAACTTGCCGATGCCGGATGTAAGGATATTATGCTTACTGAACGGGGAACTTCCTTCGGATATCACAACCTCGTTGTGGATATGCGGGGATTGCAGACGATGCGGGAAATGGGGCATCCTGTGATCTTTGATGCCACACATTCCGTACAGCTTCCCGGCGGACTGGGAAATGCTTCCGGTGGGCAGAGAGAGTTTATTCCGGCATTGTCCCGTGCAGCGGCGGCTGTGGGGATCGACGGACTTTTCATGGAAGTACATCCCCATCCGGAAAAAGCACTTTCCGACGGTCCCAATTCCCTGGATTTTGCCGGTGCGGAAAGAGTGATGGATGAGGTTTTGAAGATCTATGAACTTACACACAAAATGTGAAAAAATACGCGCCGTCATACTTGATGTCGACGGTGTGCTTACCGACGGCAGGATCGGTTACGGGGCTGGCTCGGATGAGGAGATCAAGTTCTTCCATGTCCGGGATGGTCTGGGGATCGCTCTTGCCCGGAAATGCGGGATGAAAGTTGGTATTCTTTCCGGCCGCAAGTCCGGAGCGAACCGCAGAAGGGCGGAGGAGCTGAAACTGGATTTTATTGTGGAAGGATGCCGGAACAAAGATGAAGGACTTACCCTTCTTCTGGAAAAACTTGCTTTGACGGAGGAAGAGTGTATGTATATCGGGGATGATCTTATTGATGCGTCTCCGTTGAAAAGGTGTGCATTGGGGATCGTTGTCGGTGACGGTGCCGCTGAACTGGACAGTATTGCTGATTACAGAACAGAGGCAAAAGGCGGTCAGGGAGCGATCCGTGAAGCAGTGGAAATGGTATTGAAAGAACAGGGAAAATGGGAAGCGGTCCTCAGGGAGTACGGGATATGATAAAAGGGAAGTTTTTATTTATATTGACCTTGTTTGCTTTTGCAGTATCTTTTGAACTTTCCGGAGCAAACTCCGGGGCAAGAGCGTCTCTTTCAGGATTTGCCCTGCCCGTTTACAAGAAAGATGATAACAGTTTGCAGTTTATCCTCTATGGAAATAATGCCTCCAATCTCGGTGCGTTGCTTGAGCTGAAGCGGTTGAGGCTGGATATTGTGGATGATTCCGTGAAAAATGTAAATGAGGTCGTTGCATTGGATAAAGCTCCCATATATCCTCTTACATCCTCTTCCCGGGAAGTAAAGATCTATTGGAGAGATAAAAAGCATTGCCGTGCGCTGCTTTTTACAGAAACTGGCGTATATGATAAAAATGCAAAGATCCTGCGGGGGGATGCTGAAGTAAAATTCCGTTCCCGGGAGCTGGATATCGACGGTGTGGGTTTTGATGCTTTTTATGATAAAAGATTCATTCATATACGTTCCAAAGTCCGGTTGGTGATCCGGCCGGAGGCCCGGCAGAAATCCCTGAGTCCGGAAAGGAAACTTAATGAGAGTAAAAAAGTAAAAGAAGATATAAATTCAAATACAGGAGATCGGAAAAAATGATTTCTTTCAGAAAAAAAATTGTTCTGACAGGGTGCTGTTTTGTACTTTGTCTTGCTGCGGAACTTTCGGCACAGTTTCCGGGGTTTGATTTTAATTCCCGTTCCAGAAGATCCGGGGATACGCCTACAAAAGTAAAAGCGGAATCCATGGATATCGATATCAATAAAAATCAGGTCACTTTGATCGGGAATGTGGATGTGGATGATCAGGATATGAATATCCGCTGCCGTAAAATGATCCTGTATTTTGTGGATAAAGAGGATAATAAGGAGTCCGGCAAAGACAGCGGAAAAAAAGAAAAGACTCAGGAAAAGAAAAAACGCAGTGAGGAAGAGGATGCAGTCAACAGAAAGGTTGACCGTATCGAGTGTATCGGGGATGTGGAGATCACCCGTACCACCGGGGAAGGAAAAGATAAGCAGGTACAGAAGGCGTTTGCTGATAAAGCTGTGTACCGGATGCAGGATAATATGATCGCTCTTACCGGGAATCCTGTTGTGTCCAGCGGTAAAAACCGGCTTAAAGGGGAGTTTATCACCATTGATACCAAGTCCGGCAGGATCTCTGTGCTGCGGCCGGATTCCCGTATTATCGGCGGTTTCAAAGGTTTGACTCCTGAAAAGGATAAAAAGGAATCTTCCGATTCAGAAAAATCCGGTAAAGCAGGAAAGTCCGGTAAAGCCGGGAGGGACTGATACGATGAACGGGGAAAATTTGATGAACAATCCTGAAAATAACGGGGAAAACTCTCAGGAACTTCTGATGGAGGCTGTAGATCTTGTAAAGGCTTACAGCGGAAGAAGAGTTGTTGATAACGTGAACCTCAATGTGAAACGGGGGGAAGTTGTAGGACTTCTCGGACCCAACGGTGCCGGTAAAACCACCAGTTTTTATATGGTGACAGGTTTGATCCAGCCGGATTCCGGAATTGTGAAGTTCAAGGGGCTGGATGTTTCCAGGCAGCCCATGTATGTACGCGCCCGTATGGGGATGGGGTATCTTGCCCAGAATCCTTCCATTTTCCGTAAATTGACGGTGGAACAGAATATCATGGCGATCCTTGAAACGCTTGCCATTTCCAGAAAAGAACGGAAAGAAAGACTGGAACAGCTTCTGGAGGAGCTGGAACTGACCCGTCTTGCCAAACAGCAGGCCCTGACCCTTTCAGGGGGGGAAAGACGCCGTCTGGAGATCACGCGGGCTCTTGTATCCAATCCTGCCTTCATCCTTCTTGACGAGCCTTTCAGCGGGGTTGACCCCATTGCTGTGGCGGATGTGCAGAAAATCATCTACCGTTTGAAAGAGAAAAATCTGGGGATATTAATTACCGACCATAACGTGCGGGAAACTCTTGCCTGTGTGGACAGAGCTTACCTTATGTATCAGGGACATATTCTCTGTCAGGGGGACAGTAATTATCTTGTGAACGATCCTGAAGCAAGAAAATATTACCTCGGTGATATGACCATGTGATTTGTTTACCGTTACGGACAGAATAAAAAGGGGCTGTTGCAAAACCTCAAAAAAGGTGAGCAACAGCCTTATTTATTGTTTGAGCTGAATATTGGAGGTATAACAGGTCATAACAGGGGAGAATTAT
>JAZKZE010000096.1:0-30925 GCA_045612485.1 Victivallales bacterium
ACTGTTCTGCAAAACGCATAACAAGTGAAATATCAGAAAGCATTTTTTGTAATTGCTTTCTGACAAGTGCCTCAATGTCTCCGGAAGGTATTTGCTTAACCGGACATTCTGAAATTGCCCGTTTAGAATCCTTGCTGCAAATATAATAGTAGTAGCGTCTGCCGCCTTTGTTGGAGTATGTCGGCATCATTGCACCACCACAATGACCGCATTTCAAAACACTCTTCAACGGTGCAATAGTCTCCTGCCGTCTGGAATGGTCTCTTTGCGGATCAATGCTCCGCTGGATTTCTTTGACCCGTTCCCAAACACTCCGTTCAATAATTGCTTTCTGCTCTCCCCGGATGTTTTGAGCTTTCAGATATTGTAACTTCAGATTTCCGTGCTATATTAAGTGGTATATTGATCGTGCCTTTGGGCAATATATTTTTTTACGAATCTTGTGATTTTGCCGGATAGCGGCAAGCACAACGAAACAACAGAAAACTTAATATGAACAAATTTTGCCTCATTATGTCGGCAGGGGCATGCTTACTGCTTTCAGCATGTTCGATTTATACGCCTGAAACTCCACCATCCGGATTTGTATATGTTTCGGATGCAGTGCCTGATGCAATTCTTGAAATCCGTTATTTTTCCACCTATAACTTCGTGGGTGAACGGATCGATGGTTACGAACAGCCGACTGCACTGCTTACCGTTGAGGCCGCCACGGCTCTGAAAGCGGTCAGTGATGATGTCAAAGCACAAGGTTACCGTCTGAAAATATTTGATGCCTACCGTCCCCAGCGGGCTGTCAACCATTTTGTTTCCTGGGCGAAAAAGCCGGAAGACGTACGTATGAAGCCATATTTTTACCGGAATCTGGATAAATGCGTTCTCTTTCCGCGCGGCTACATTGCCGAGAAATCCGGGCATAGCCGGGGAAGCACGGTCGATTTGACGCTGTTTGATATAGCAACAGGAAAAGAAGTTGATATGGGCGCAACATTTGACTGGTTCGGCAAGGAAAGCCACCCTGACTGGTGCGGCAATCCTGAAAAGGGAAAATATACCGGAAAATTCCCCGGCAATACCCCGCCAACCGGTGGTAAAATAAATGAGGTGCAGTTCAAAAACCGGATGATTTTACGCAAGGCGATGATGCGTCACGGTTTCAAGCCGCTTCCGGAGGAATGGTGGCACTTTACGCTGGAAAAAGAACCCTATCCGGATACTTATTTCACTCATCCGGTCAAGTGATAACCCTATTATATAATCAAGGTGACGCTGCAGCAATTTTTACCGGGCAGTAGTAAATTTTTTACATCAAACCGCAAGAAAGGAAATTCCGTTTTCATGTCCGAGTTGTCCACCATCGTTTTATCCGGATGCAAGAGTGATTGCCAAACCGGTTGCAATAGTTCGCCGTTCGCACAGTACGACAATGCCGCCTCCGTCTTGAAACTGGAACTGAAGCGAACATCGCAGAGCTGGGACGGCGTACCACTTCCCGACTACCCCGAAGGGAAGCCGGAACTCGTTGTTATGCGCTATGTCTTTCCTGTGGGCAGCAAGCTTCCGTGGCATCATCACCCTGTCATCAACTACGGCATTCTGCATCAGGGGGAGTTGACCATCGTCGGAGTTGACGGCAAGAAACAGGTCGTGCATGCCGGGGAAGCCATCGTTGAGGTGGTCGGTGCCGTTCACTGCGGAATGAACACAGGCGACAACCCCGTTGTCCTTGATATGTTCTACCTCTCGCAGAAAGGAATTCCGCTTGCTGTCCAGCATCCCGAGATCCCGATGAAGTAAGACCGGAATGCAGCGTATACGGAATTGCAAGCGAACCTTTGAGTTCTGCTGAAATTCCACCTTTTTCCATGGCATTTTTACAGTTGCTCCGGAATGGCGGTCGTTTTGTTTGCGCTGAAAATTTTTCTTTGCTGAATAAAAAGCCAAAAACAGAGATATTTTCGAGAGATAGGATAACCATTTTATATTGACTCGCAACCATTTGAGCTTGGGAGGATTTTCCGAACAATTTAAACAACTCCGACCATTTTTTGCCCTCGGGCAAAAACATGAAGCCTGAAAAGGCTTCGCCTCATGGCTCGAAAAGCCGCTTCATACGCCGACAGGCGTGCTTCATAAAACCGCCTTTTCAGACTTGGTTCGGCGCAGCCTGCAAGGCGATGACAGTTGAAGCCGGATGAAAAATGTAAGTTTTCTGCAAGCAGGAATATTCTCTATATTGAAAAGGCGGCTGCCGTTTTATTTTTTACATTACACCGTTTTATTTACAAAATATTTTCTTGTGCTGTTGGAAAAAAACAGTTTCTGGAAGTATAGTATAGTATAGAAAATAAAATTTTTATATTTTTCAGGATTTCAGCTAATCTGTAAAGGACAATTATGAACTGTTTGGAATATATAGAAGAAGTTGCTCTGATGTTGACACTTCTTATGATTTTGGCATTCTGCTCTGCTGCGGAAACATCTTATTCAGCTGCGAGCCGCAAAAAAATCAATATTCTGTGTGAAGAAAAAAAGTTTGGTGCCAAACTTGCAGCTAAACTGCATGAGCATTTTGATGAAACCTTATCCACCATCCTGATTGCCAATACGATCGTTTGTGTGGCGCTCTCTTCGGTCGGAGCTGTCGTATTCGGGGAAATCGTGGGAAGTGACGAGTACGGTGCGGCTGTTTCCGGTGCGATTCTGACTGTCATTATCCTGCTTTTCGGTGAAATCTCTCCGAAACTTCTGGCAAAAGAATCCTCTGAAAAAACAGCCTGCTTTCTTGCTCTCCCCCTTTATATCATGACTGTATTGCTGAAGCCTTTTTGTGTAATGATTTCAATGTGGAAATCTCTGCTGTTGAAAATCATAAAGGGTTCCGCAGAAAAGTTGCAATAAGTCAGGCAGGAACAGATAATTTTGATTTAACGGACATACTCTTCCTGCAAGCGGAAAAATTGCAATGATGGTTGCCGGATCTTGGGTACTTACATCAAAGACTTCAAGTTTTCTTTGATATGGAGGGATCCGGTTTCAGAAATTGATCCCGGCGGTTTTACCGGGCAATAGTCAAGCAGTGAGGGATATATCATCCTGTATTTGCTGTGAAAATCAGAAAGGAAAAAAATGACTGCAATTCAGCCTTGGGTGGAAGAACTGGCACCGTTTCAGCTTTACGGCAAACTCTGGCATATCGGCGGAAAAGGTTCTCCATCGTATCTCTTTGATACCGGGGATGGTCTGCTTCTGCTGGATACCGGACTGCCCAAGTGCGGCTATCTGCTTTTCCGCAATATATATGAGCTCGGTTTCAATCCCCGCCACATCCGCTGGATACTCCACTCCCACGGACACTATGATCACATCGGTATGACCCGTGCTCTTGTTGAAATGACCGGTGCAAAAACCTGTATCGGGGCTCCCGATCGTGATTATGTGAATGGTAAACTTGATCTCCCCAGGGAAAAGTATATCCATTGCAGTTTCGATGAACCCTTTGAACCGGATGTGCTGATCAATGACGGTGATGTACTTTCTTTCGGTTCCCTTGAGATCCGCTGCGAGTCGGCTCCGGGGCATACTCCCGGCACAATGGCATACTTCTTCGATCTGGAAGAAAACGGCGTCGTCCGCCATGCCGGGATGCACGGAGGAGTAGGTATCAACTCCATGCGGAGTACTTTTCTGCGCAGGTTTGGACTTTCTGCCGGATGCCGTCAGCAGTTTTTGGATGCCGTGGAAAAGCTGATGGATGAACCTGTGGAGATTCTGGTCGGCAATCATCTGGGCAACTATGATGCGTTGAATAAGGTGCGACGCCGCGAAGAATATCCTGACGGACCCAATCCCTTTGTTGATCCCACCGAGTGGAAGCGTTTTTTGACCGGCAGGGCGGAACTTGTTCGCAAACTTATGATCGAAGATCCTGTCAACTGAAGGACTGTGAAATATTTTACTGCTGAAAAAAGACCGGAAAACAGCTTCTTTTACAGATTCTTCGATCCATGAGGAAAGATCCCGTGAAGTTACAGGATATTTATTGCTGAAGCAGTGCTGTATTGCGGTAATACGGTATGAAAAATATTCTGAGGTTTGTTTTTTTGAATATCATAAATTTTTCCTCCTTGTATTTTTCAGTACAAAGTGTATAGTAACTCCGGAATATTAGAAATATTACAAATTACATTGATGTGAAGGAGCATTTTATGAAGTTCGCCATTTTTGTTTCCAACCGGACTACTTTCCCCCAGCACCTTGTTACTGCTGCCATTGAGGAAGTTGCCGCAGCCGTCCGTAAAAGCGGACACATTCCCCTGATTCCTGACGGCGGAGTGGCAAATGATGCACAGGCATTGCAGTATGCGGCATTTCTGAAAGAAAATCCCTGTGACGGGGTACTGGCTGTATTCCCCAATTTCGGTGACGAATGTTCCTGTCTTACCGCATTGCGGGATGCGGGGAAACCTGTTTTATTTGTTGCTTATGCCGACCGTCTGGATCAAATGGATTCTGCGGTGAGAAGAGATGCTTTCTGCGGCAAGATCAGTGCGGTCAATCTCTTCCGTCAATGCCGTATCCCCTGTACTGTACTTGAACCCCATACCGTGGAAGTAACCTCGGATATTTTCCAGAATAATCTGAAAACCTTTGCTTCCGTCTGCCGGATCGTTAATGGCATGAAACGGTTGCGTACAGGCTCCATCGGTGCAAGAGTTACGCCTTTCAAGACAGTGCGTTTCGATGAAGTCGCCCTCGAAAAATACGGCATTTCCAATGAATCTTTCGATCTTTCCGAACTCTTTTCCAGAATAAAAAGTCTGAAGGAAAACAGTGATACAGTCAGGGAAAAAGCTCAATTTATCAAAGAATACAGTTCCTGGCCCGCCGGAACAGAAGATGTACAATTACGGATGGCAAAACTTGCCATCGCCATCGAGGATATGATCGGACAATACAGACTGGATCTTGTTACTTTACGCTGTTGGACAGAACTGGAAGAGGAATTGAAACTCTCCCCTTGCATGGTTCTTTCCATGCTGAATGATAAAAAAATCTGTGCAAATTGTGAAGTGGATACGGTCAATGCCATTGCCATGTATGCGTTATCTCTGGCTGCGGATGCTCCCGGAGCCTGTCTGGACTGGAACAATAACTATGGAGATGACCCGGATGCGTGTATTCTTTTCCATTGCGGTCCCACCGCGGCATCTCTGATGGAAAAAGATCAGAAAATCGTGGATCACCCCATGTTTGCAAGGATCCTCGGCTGTGGTAATGGACTTGGATGCAATGAAGGTCGTATGAAGGCGGGCGATTTTACCTGGGCTACCGGAATGACAAGGGATGGGGAACTCATTTTTGCGCTGGATAAAGGGCGTTTCGGAACCGAAAAACTCCCTGTGGAATTTTTCGGTTGCGGCGGGGTTGCTCATTTTGAGAATTTCCAGAGCAAACTGCGTACTTTGCTGCGGTATGGTTTCCCCCATCACATGAGTTTGAGCTACGGGGATAATTTCACTGCTGTGGAAGAAGCCTTTTACAGTTATCTCAACTATTCCATGCTCACATTTTAAGGCCATTGTATTGCAGAAATAAAAAGGGGATCCTCCGGAATATTATATATTTGGTTCCGGAAGATCCTTTCCTGCGAGAAATTAAAATTTTCTCTCTTACAAAATCTTTTTTTTCAATCTTTCACTCAATCGCACCGAACAGAAATCCGGGCCGCACATGGTACAATATTTACTGCCGTGCTGACTTGGTGCGGAACTTTCCCGCAACGCCTGATCGCGTAATTCTTTCGCCCAGGCGGGATCAAGGGCAAGTTCAAACTGTTTTTCCCAGTTAAATTCTGCACGGGCTTCGGAAATGGCATCATCTTTTTCCCTGCTGCCGGGTTTATGCAGTGCCACATCGGCAGCATATGCGGCAATCTTGAATGCAACGACTCCCCGGCGGACATCATCAGCATTGGGCAGCCCCAGATGTTCCTTGGGCGTCACATAACACAGCATGGCAGCCCCGTAGTACGCCCCCATCATGCCGCCCATTGCCGCAACAAAGTGATCGTAGCCCGGGGCGCAGTCAATGACTACCGGACCGAGAATGTAGAACGGAGCGTCATTGCATACTTTCTGTTCCCGTTCCATATTTTCCTGGATCTGATCCAGAGGAACATGACCCGGGCCTTCCACCATTGCCTGAACTTTTGCCTCCCGGCAGCGCATGACAAGTTCCCCCAATGTATCCAGTTCGGCAAACTGGGCTTCATCGGAAGCATCAGCAAGACATCCGGGCCTCAAACCGTCACCCAGAGAGAGTGTTACATCATGTTCCCGGCAGATTTCCAGGATCTCATCAAATGCTTCATAAAAGGGATTTTCCTTCTGATTTTCCTGCATCCATGCTGCCAGTAATGCGCCGCCCCGGCTGACGATACCAAGTTTCCGTTTCAGGGCAAGCGGTACATATTTACGCAGTAACCCGGCGTGGATCGTCATATAATCCACTCCCTGTTCCGCCTGTTCCCGTATGACTGCAAGGATTTTCTCTTTGGCAAAATCATTGTTTCCGTAACGGGCAACGATCTCATAGACAGGGACCGTTCCCAGTGGGACAGTACAGTTTTCCAGCATGGACTTTCGGATGGAAGTTATTTCCCCACCGGTACTTAAATCCATGACCGTATCCGCCCCGTAATGCAGAGCGATACCAAGTTTGCTTTTTTCCGCCCCGGGACAACTGGAAAGGGCGGAATTGCCCAGATTGGCATTGATCTTGGTTTTCAGTTCTCTTCCGATCCCGCAGGGGATCAGATTTTTGTGATGGATGTTTGCAGGGATCACAATTGTTCCTGCGGCAACTCTTTCAGCTATAAATTGCTCAGAACGCTGTTCCACTTCCGCAACAATCTTCATTTGCGGGGTGATGATCCCTTTTTGCGCATATTCGATTTGTGTCATAATGTTCCTTTCAATATTTTTTTAATACGATCCTTTCTGAATGATCATTTTGCGGCGGATACATCTGGGAAAATGTATCATGTATATTCCTGCTTTCACAAAGAGAGCCGTAAACAAAACTTTTTGCTGCGGTCAATACTTCCTGCCAACTCTTTCCCAATGCAGAATTTGCCGCCAGAGCCGCACTCAATGTACAGCCGGTTCCATGGGCGGTATTGCCGTCGGTTTTTACCACAGGGGAGGTGAGGGAAAACAGTTCCCCTTTGTAACAGACGATATCTCTGATTTCCTCTGAAGTAATGGCATGACCGCTTTTTAACAGCACATTGCATTTATACTTTCTGTAAAGAAATTCTGCTGCATCAGCAAGAGCTTCTTCATTTGCAAGAACTTTCCCGCAGATAAGTTCCGCTTCCGGGATATTGGGGGTGATCCATTCTGCAAGGTGAAAAAGTTTTTCCTTCATTGTCCGGATGGCAGATTCCTCCAGCAGTCTTGTTCCTGATGTGGAAACCATTACAGGATCAACGATTACTTTAAGGTCATATTTCTGTATGGATTCTGCCGTACATTCAATGATTTTACTATCCGCAAGCATTCCGGTTTTGGCATAACGGACAGGGAAAGATCCCAGCACACTTTCCAGCTGGGCTTTTACCGTTTCTGCCGGAAGAACATCCACTTTGCGGACTTTATCCGGATTCTGGGCTGTTACAGCACTTATTACCGAACAGCCGTAAACTTTAAAAGCATAAAATGTACGCAGATCCGCCTGAATACCGGCTCCACCGCCGGAATCACTTCCGGCGATGGTAAGAACACAGGGAATTATATCATTCTTCTTCATGGAAATTTTCTTTCATGATCCGGCGAAGTTCCTTTACTTTGGAAGCAACATCCTCCGCCTGGGTGATTTCCGTAACCATGGCAATATGTTTATACCCCTTTGCACTTAAAAGACTCAAGTGATGTTCCTTGATGCCCCCCATGACAGAATAGGGACAAGTCACGAGTTTTTTCAATTCTTCGATCCTGTCCAGTCCCAATGCTCCGCAGGCAACACTTTTGGTTTTTGTAGGGAACATGGGGCCCATATTCAGGTAGGAACAGCCGTCAGAAAGTGCTTTACGGATCTCTTCCGCATTGTGTGTGGAAGCTCCCAGAAGCATTTCCGGAGCGAGCTTGCGGGCTTCTGCAAGGGGAAAATCATCCTGCCCCAGATGGACTCCATCTGCTCCGGCTGCCATGGCAATATCCAGACGGTCGTCCACAATGAGAAGCATTTTGTACTTGTCTGTGATCTCTTTACATCTTTTCACCAGCTCAAACATTGCCAGATCAGAGAGATTTTTTTCCCGGATCTGGACGAGTTTTGCTCCGGCGGACGCAATGCCGGAAAGAATTTCACATACACTGCGTCCATTGCAGAATTCAGAACTTATCACAGGATAAAGGTCGGAACTTTTGAATAGTTCCATGCGTTCTTCATGTGTGCGCATTTCAACGGCCTTTTTCAATGATAAGGCGGGCAACTTTCTTTCCGGACATAAGCATTCCCCCGAAAATGGGGCCCATCCGGTAACCGCCCATAACATTATTGGCACTCATGCCGCAGGCATACAGTCCGGGGAAGTAGCAGCGGGTGTTTTCCACTGTGGAGGCTTCGCCGTTTTCCACCCACATGGGTTTTTCGCCGATGATGTCGCCAGTAGGGGTATCCAGCTGGATCTTGGCTTTTTTCACAGCAAGATTGAGGATCTCGCTGGGGTGACCTGTTCCATCGATCACATTTTCTGCAATGACGGTAAGGGGATCAACATGCAATCCCAGACGTTCCACGCATGTCCAGTTGATCACAAGGCCGTTTACTTTTCCGTTTTTGAAAACGAGGTCTTCCACGCTGACAGAGTTGAAGATCTTTGCGCCTGCTTTCAATGCACCGAAAATAAGTCCGCTTGCCATTTCCACAGAGTCCAGAGTATGGTATCCTGGAGCATTTTCCAGTTGTTTGTGGGTGATATTGAAGTCATCAAGAATATTGAGAGCTTCATCCTGGACGACTACTTCATTGAAAAGCATACCGCCACCCCATGTGCCGCCGCCGGGAGCAAGTTTCCGTTCAAAAATGGCTGTTTTCAAACCGGCTTCCGCAAGATAACGGGCAGCAACAAGGGCAGAGGGACCGCCGCCGACAAGGGCGACGTCAAGTTTCAGACCGTCAATGAGTTTGCTGCTGAATTTGTTGATGATTGCTGTAGAGATAATGTTTTCCGCTGACATACCGGAAATCCTTTCCGGAGCAGGAACTGCTCCCGTTCTGGGTATGCCGGTGCAGTCTGCACACGGAAATATAAGGTGTAACAAAAATATTTTTCATTTTTTTATTCCTACGCCGGCATTACCCGTTTCAGGTTCAAAGGGTTTGATCTCAGCCGTTGTCACCGCGACAACAGCACCCCTGTGTTACAATGAAAAATAATATAACATGGATTTTTATTTTTGTCAAATGAGAGAAAGGAAAAGTTATAAAAAATAAGGTGAAAGAATTTTTCTTTTTTGCGACCTTATTCTTGTATTTGCCGTTTTCAATGTTATATTTTATTACTGGAAAAAATAAAAGAAAAGGAATGAAAATATGAAAGAAAAACCTATTCTCTGCAAACCCGTACCCGGAGGAATGACCGAACAGGAAAAGGCAGAAGCCGGACTCCTTTACAATCCCAATACCACAACTGAAATGGCATCTTACCGTTTCAAAATACAGGATGCCATTCATGAATACAACCAATTCAAACCTTCCCAGGTACAGGAACGGCGGGATTTTCTTGCCAATATTTTCGGTAAAATCGGGAAAAACTGCAATATTCTGCCGCCTTTTAAATGTGATTACGGTTTCCGTATCGAAGTAGGGGAAAACTTTTTTGCCAACTATAATTTCATTGTTCTTGACGGCAACTACTGCCGTTTCGGGGATAATGTGTGGATCGCTCCCAATGTATCCATTCTTGCGGCGGGACATCCTCTGGATATGCAGGATCGTATCGACGGCTGGGAGTATGCTTTTCCCGTGAATGTGGGCAATAATGTGTGGATCGGAGGCTCTGTCACCATTATCGGCGGCGTCAATATTGGCGACAATGCGGTAATTGCAGCCGGTTCCGTAGTCATACGGGACGTCCCTGCCGATACTCTTGTGGCGGGTAATCCTGCAAGAGTCATCCGTAAAATCACACCTGAAGACCGGAAAAAGTACCAATGGGCGGAACAGGATAAAAAAGAAAAATAAGATTTTCTGAAAATAATTTAATGAATGGACAGCAGGGCACAGCGGGGAAAAAAGCCCGTACTTTTTACTGCTGTTCATTTTTATTTACGGTCATTTCTGACAGGGAATGATTTTTTTTCCGTCCCAGAGAAATTTTTCACCCCATACGGGAACATAAGCATTTTTATTGATCTTTTTGAATTCCCCGAGTTCGTGACGCCCCAGAGTAAATTGCCAGCGGTATTTATCGATCTCATGCCCCAGTTCCTGTAAATGACAAATAAAAGTCATTTCCGGCTCTAATTTTTCTGCTGCACTTATCGTACTCATACCGCATTTCGGGTGTACTGCATAAAGATGGATTTTTTCTGATTTTCTGTTCAGGAATAAATGACTGCAGCAATCTCCGCTTGTAAAAAAGACAAAATTTTTATCCCCGGCAGGGCAGATAAATTCCATAGGCATGGTAAAGTTTTTCAGGATTGGATTGTGATCCGCTTCTCCGCAATGGATGGTTATTCCCTTTATGGTATGGGTGTATTCCTTTGCTTTTGTATATCCGCTGTTGGGGAAAAAATTACTGACAACAATTTTTTTATTCTGTGTCATGGTGCGTAAAAGCGGAAGAGAGTAATGGTCAGTGTGATTATGGGTAACGGCTGTAAAATCCAGTAAGGGAGCAAGTTTTTCCGCGTGACGGTGGTGTATATCCACGCCGAAACATATTTCCTGTGTTTTTATGACAAAACCAAGATTGTACAAATACCAGATCAGTACTGTTCCGGACTTGACCACAGAAGCGGAAATCTCATTTACAAGTTTATCCAGTGCCTGATCGTAAAACCGGAGTACTGGATTGGATGTTTTTATATCGGGGTCATTATCAAAAATATCAAATTCCCGTTTCGGGGTCCTGTCAATGATCGTCTGCATTTGATCCTGTAATTTTTCCCGTTTTTCCGTGTCGTTTTCCTGCCACAGCTGTTTCAGATTTTTTTCACAGGAAGTTCCGGCAGAAGAAGTAAAAAAAGCAAAGAACTGTTGTAAAAAATGTTTGTTGCCCATAAAAATTATCCCCGTTGATTTTTATAATTTCCCGGATAAAAAAATACAGTTGGAGAATATACTGTATTTTGCAGTTTTTTCAAATCTTCTCCGGATATTGTTTATATATTTTTTCCTGTGTTCCGTTGTATATGCAGATTTTACGGGAAAGCAGAAAAGTTTTTTTATGAAAAAATCTTGAATTTTCTGAAAAGGGATAGTATATTTTTCCGCGTTGTCTGATAAATTTATTCTGCATAAAAACAGTATGCAGGTAAAAATGGGAGGGAAAGAATAGTCTGTGCAAAATACAACAGGAAAGACAGTGATAAAAGTTACAGATATATCACTCTTTCTGCATTGTTTGCGGCAATATTGGTGAACTGATTTGTTTATTCAGCTTTTGTAATAAGTAAACTTGGTTATTGTATGGTATGACCTGGAGCTGTGGAAACAATACCGGGCATTTTTTCCGGGGAAAATCCTTTGCATTGTCAATGCTGTGCTGATTGCTTCTTTGATTATTGAATTTATCTGTTTTACGTGGAAATACAGTAAAAATGGAAAACGAGAAAAAACTTTATCCGGAACCGGAAAAGAAAAAAAGGAAAAAGATCAGAATAATTTTTAATTCATTATTTCTGACTTTTTTTTGTGCAGCGGGAGCAATATTCATTTATGAGGTGTCCATGATTCAGAAACTGATGAACGGTGTCCATAATTATAAATTGCTGGGGCAGGCAATGCTTGCTTATGAAAAAGAAAATCATGCGTTACCCTTTGATGAAAAAGGAAATATATGTTTTTCAAAACTTTCTCTGGACCGTAAGAAGCTGAAAAACAATGCTGTGCCGGATATTTCCGCCTGCAGAATGGTAAAGGATCCGGATATAATTGGTGCCGGTACTACGGAAAAGATTTACAGTTTATTTTCATGGTCGGTATATGTAATCAGGATGTCTGTAAAGAAGGATGGCAGCGTTTTTACGGAAAAACAGTAATTTTTAAACCCGCCTTGCAGAACTGTATCGGAAGGAATCGTTTGATTGAGCTGATTTGTCTGTTTTTTTTACGGATGATCATAACGGAGTATTTTTTATGGAAGAAAATTTTATTTATTTTGCAGACCTTGCGGGAACAGTGATCTTTGCTGTGACCGGGGCGATCAAAGGGATCTCCAAAAAACTGGATCTTCTGGGGATCATCGTTCTATCCTGTACGGTAGGTGTGGGCGGCGGTATCTTCAGAGATTGCGTTACCGGAGCATTGCCGGCAGCTGCTTTACGCAATGAGATTTATCTTATTGCGTGTATTCTTACTGCTCTTACTGTATTTTTTCTTCCCCGCAGACTTTTTAAACTTCCTGCCACCCCTATCGTTTACCTGGATGCCGCCGGACTGGGGGTTTTTACTGCTATCGGATGTGCAAAAGCCCTTTCACTGGGGCTGCCTCCCGTTACCGTGGTGCTTGCCGGAGTTATTACTGCTTGCGGCGGCGGGATCGTAAGAGATATTTTTGTGTGTTCCATTCCCGCCGTTCTGAAAAGCGATTTTTATGCAACAGCGGCACTTTTCGGCGGAATACTCTATCTTATCCTTGTCAGATTCGATTTCAGTGTATTTACCATATTCCTGTGTGTGACGTGCTTTGTGACCACACTGCGGCTTCTTGCATACCGTTATAAAGTACAGCTTCCAAAATCCAGAGTCAATCTCCGCTGAGACAAGTAAGGTTTTACTGTACATTCTTAAAACATTTGTGCAGCTGTATATTGAGTCTTCCCGGGAATTTATCTTCCAGCATCCAGGAGATGAGTTCCGCCCCATCCATACTCCCGCATGCGGGACTTAAAAGAATGTTTTCTGTTTTTCTGAACAGATCAAATTCCTTCACTTTTTTCAGCATGAAATCATAATCGGTTCTGTTGGAGATCACAAATTTCACCTGATCACACTTGCGTAAACAGCGGTAATTATTGAGATTCATTCTTGTCTCCTCTCCGCTGGAAGGCGTTTTCCAGTCAAAGATCCGGATGACTTCCGGAGGAAGATTGGATGCATCAATGGAACCATTGGTTTCAATGAGAATGGTTATATTGGAGGATGCCGCCACCAGCCGTTCACAAAGGACACACACATTGGCATACTGGGTGAGGGGTTCCCCGCCGGTGATCTCCACAAGGTTCAGACCGGAATTAATTGCCCGTTGGGCAAGTTCTTCGGGTGTAAGAGTTTCTGTGTAGGAGTCAAAAGAAAGGGCTTTTTGCGTATCGCAGTAGGAACAGCGCAAGTTACACCCGGCAAGACGGATAAAGTAACACAATCTTCCGGCGAATGTGGATTCCCCCTGAATACTTTCAAAACATTCAAAAACTTTTAATTTTCTTTCATCCTGTGTCATAAAGAACCTTTCTTTTTTTTCCATAAAATATACAGGAAAAAGATGATTTTACAAGGAAAAAAGGGAAAATTCATTTTATTGAGCTTTTTTCAGCGGATCTCGGGAGAGAATTTTTGCCGGAAAACAGGCTCAGAAATTGAAAAAGTATAAAAAAACAGATTTTTTTTTATTTTCTGCTTGACTTTTTCAGAAACGGAGATATATTTATTGTCATTCGGTCACTTAGTTCAGTTGGTTAGAACGCATCCTTCACACGGATGAGGTCGAGAGTTCGAGTCTCCCAGTGACCACCATTTACAGATTCTCAAGAGTTCAGTCAAGTATGATTGAACTCTTTGTTTTTATAGTGATTTGTGGCTGTACCGCAATGGTTTACAGCAAACTCATTCTGCTGCTGTTCTCTCAATAGAGAATGACATAGCCTCTCAAAAGCGTGTGTTTGAATAGAAATCTCTGGAAATTCTCTGCTATGCAAAGGTCGGCGACCTTTATGTATGGCTTTTTATGCAAAATTTTAGAGATAAGAGATTTACAGAAGCACACGGCACAATAGAGCAAAATTCTCCGTTTTGTGCCATAAAAAACAGAGAATTTCCCCGCCGACCTTTGCAAAGACCTTTATAAAAAACTGTGGAAAAATTCTCAAAAATCATACTTTTGAGCTTAAAATCGCCCAAAACAATAGTCGGGGGTTCGAGTCAAATACACTAAAAATGACCATACTTGAACCTTGAAAAAATCTCAAATAGTTTGCTACAAACTGAAAATACCACAATCCCTGACCATTGCCGAAAATTATCGAAAATTTGTAATCCGCAGTTGTAAACGACTGCGGGAGATGGTATATTACCGATGGAGGTATATATGGAAATCGTTTACAGAATATTTACTTGGATTATAAGTGGAACTGCGTGGCTTTTGCTGATGCTGGTCTTTGCTCCATTTGTGGTTATAACTTTGGATTGCTTGAACTGGATAATTTTGCCATTGATTTACGGGGGATTACTTTTTTACAATTGGAAACGCAAGATAAAAAAAGATACCCTTTCAGTTGGATACTATCAGATTTCAATAATTCAAATAATGCTTCATGCGTGCCGCATGAAATGCTTCACAACTATGGTTGTGAACATACTCCTGCTGATCAGCTCAATATTATGTATCCCATCGCAGAAACTAACACCGTGATTAGACAACCTCAATGGATAAAAGTCAGATGAAAAATCTTTATATTTGTATTTGCTTGTTTTTTTGTGGAACATTGTTTGCCATTTCAACCAAGGAAAATGAAATGATATTACAGACCCGTGAATTAAAACAGCAATGGGAAAATGCTTCAACTGGCATTGTCGGAGATAAGCGAAAAATTGATCTCGAAAAAATTGAACAGCTGCAAAAAGAATATGCAATATCACTTGTCGCACTTATCACCTACGCCATCAAAGAGGATAACTTCGAACAGGATAATTCTCTGTGGAGTCTTTTACTCAACGATCCAGATTTTCATGTAGATGTAATATCACTAACACTCAATACTAATAATTTGTCAGTGACAAAGAGAAAAAATGTGCTGGAAAAGATCATTCGATCAATGGAACACAATGAATTACAGAAATATAATATCATTACGTTGAATCGTTTTCTATTAAGTGGAGTAAATGTATTTTTGACTCCAGAGCAAGAATATAGAATTGTTACACTTATTCTTAATTGCCCAAAATTATCACTCCTATTTTGTGGAGCATTCCCGAATGAACAAAGAATCGACTCATATCTATGGGCGCAAGCATCTGAACTTGATAATCAATTGGCAGAAGGAAAATTTGTCCCCAAAGCGTGGCTTGCATTATGTATGCTAGCCAGTCGTAAAGATGTCAAAGCTCTTGAAAAAGTTCTTGCCATCGCGGATAAAATACCTGTCGTAAATGTATTTTCTTTGAATATGATTCCTTTGGGTTTAGCCATGATTGGCAGTCAAAAAACAGTTGAAAGACTTGCTGAAATGCAGAAGAGCAACTTAAAAACAATGATTGATGATGATGCAGTACCTTCACAAACGCAACTTTGTCATACGGCAGCAAGTTCTCTCGGGTTAATCTTCGATGGGTTTCCACAGTACAGTTTTTATTCTGATTTTTCAACAGCCGACAATCAAAAATGTATTACTTGGATGAAGCAAAATGGCAACAAAATTGTTATTAATAATAAAGATTGGCGCTTTTTCTATACCAATACATTATTGGGTAATATAGAATAAGAAACCCTGCTCAAGTTAAATACATAATGGCAATAGGGGTTTAGTGTTGCCAGTTTTTTGCGGTTTTCTAAGCAGAATCTTAATATAAGGCAAAATAGTAAAATTGCAAGAAAAAACCTTAAGCGGTTGCAAAAGTCGTCAGCCATTTTTCAGAATGGTAAATTTGAGCGGTGCAGATTTCAAAAAAAACTAACAGCCGACCAAGAATTTCTGCTTAACGGAGAATTTAGGAGAATATTTCTTTGAAATCAAACTCATCATCAAACTTGAAAATCTTTTGTCATCGTGAGCGTAGAGATGGCATAAGTCAAATTTGTTCTACGCCCACTATGACATTTCAGCCACTCATTTGAGTGGCTTTTTTGTTGCCTTTTTTTCGGGGTGATTTTCACCTCAAAACTCATTTCTTATCGTCCATCCGACCCGCTTGAGATGAGTCGAAACCTCTAAAACAGGTGTTTTCTATAACTTTTACAGATTTCGAGGGGGACTTGACCCCCTCTCAAATCCCCCTCAAACGCAAAGTTGAGTTCGCAAAACTCTATACTACCCATTTTTGATTTCTGCGAACATGAATTTGTGTACATTGTAAAGGCTCGATCCATTTTGGCGCACTGGTTCTATGTGACAAAATAAAGCAGATGAGAGAGCTCTTTTCAGTCAACATATATTTGACACGCTTTTTGCTATTTCAGAAATAGGGACACAGAAATTAACTTCAGTCACGTACATCACGGAGGTACAAAATGAAGAAAACGTAAATATATAACTTAAAAAAACTAATATTGTATTTTAATGATACCTGTTTTTCTGATATCGACGGACTGTATATCCGGTAGGAAATTTTATACAGGGGAATCCAACCGGAAGGATTTTTAATGTGAAATCTGCAATAAAAGATTGTATTTTCATGATTTTATGATATATTTCCATAGAAGATCGTACATACAGAAAAAATAATAAATTCAGACAGGAAGGGACGTATGATAGCTGTTGCCTGCCCGGTATGCGGGCTTATGTATAAACTGGATGATAAATTTGCCGGTAAAAAAGTCGCATGCGGAAAATGTGATACCCGTTTTACTGTGGAAAACGTTAAAGAAGCTGTTCCTGTACCTGTTCAGGTTCAGGTCGTACCGCCCCGTCCGGAGACTCCTCCTGCTGAAACTTCTGATTATAATCAGGGACCAAGTACATGGATCACTTGTCCCCATTGCTGGAAAAGGTTCGATTACAAAGAAGTCAACTATATTTCAAGACATCTGGATCTTCTGGGGGATCCTGTTCTGGGAGTCGATGCCCAGAAAAGATTTCTTCCTGTCAAATTTTCCGGAATGGGGATGGCAATAGATGAACGGGGGATGGAATGTCCGGAAAAGGCATGTCCCCACTGTCATTTGAGAATCCCGGAATCTGTTATGGAGCTTCCTTCAAGTATTTTTTCCATTGTGGGAGCCCCCTCCAGCGGAAAATCCTATTTCCTGACTACCATGCTGTGGAAGATAAGACGCGCTCTTCCCCATTATTTCGAGTTTAATATCGGGGATGTGGATTCGTCATTCAATTCTGTTCTCAATGAGTATGAAAGTATTCTTTTTATGAACAATCATCCGGATCAGCTTGTCTCTCTTCCCAAAACAGAATTGCAGGGAAGCGGTTATACCAATCAGATCATGATGAACGGTTTTCCTGTTGACCTTCCCAAACCCTTTATTTTTGCCCTTACCCCCATGCCGGGACATTCCCGGTATAAAAAGGACCGTAAGGAACTGGAAAGAAATATCATCCTTTATGACAACGCCGGGGAACATTTTCAGCCGGGGCATGAATCGGTAAATAATCTTGCTACAAACCATCTTGCTTTTTCTGACGGTATCATTTTTGTTTATGACCCTCTCCGGGATGCACAGATGCAGAAATACTGTTCCAAAGATGATCCGCAATTCCAGCAGGAATCCACAAATCAGCTTGCTCTTTTCTATGAAATGGCATCAAGAGTCAGAAAATTCTCCGGTTTGCAGGCAGCAGACAAGTACCGGCAGCCGCTTATCGTTGCTGTTGCCAAATTTGATGTGCTGAAGGAGAGTTTGAAGCTGAATCCCGAAAATGAAGAATTCCTGCAATATGATGAAGAGAAAATGGAATATAAACTGGATTTGCATAACATCACCAATATGAGTTTCCTTCTGCGGGAAAAATTACTGGAGATCACGCCGGAATTTGTAGGCGCGGCGGAAAGTTTTTCGGAGACCGTTTATTTTGTGCCTGTGAGTGCATTCGGTTCCTCTCCCCGGAAAATTGAAAATCCCGTTCAGGAAAACGATCCGTACAGAAAACAGGTGCTGGGGGTCATTCCCGGGGAACTGCACTCTTTCTGGGTGGAAGTACCTTTCCTGCTGCATCTCTATCTGCATGGACTTATTTCCGCTAAAACGATTTCCGATAAACCTGCTGAAAATATCCAACGCTTCAGATTTTCTGAAAATACCGTCACTTTTTCCTTCCCCGGAAGCCGGCGCAGGCATGAACTGCCCAGGATCTACTGGGGGATGACGCTATTCGATGCGGAAAGCGGAAAACTCTATACACTGCCGGCTCCGGATAATTACAACGGAAATTCCGGTACATATAAAGCTGCCTCCCTTGATGAACAGATCGATACAGATTTCTGGTCGGAACAGTAAAAAGCGGATACCGTTCTATGGCTTACGAACTTGTTTACACGTCGGCTCCGGCAGGATTGGTACGGGGCAGTTCCGGTTTTTGTGTAGTAGCCTGTACCCGGGGACTTGGGCCGCGGCTTGTTGTAACATTGGAAGGGTTGAGTGCATATAAGCCGCTTTATCCTCATTATGCGCCCAATGCTCAGGATAATCCTGTTTCCCGGTCCCATTATCTCTATGAGGCAAATGGCGAAACCCAGCATATTCTGAGCAGGATATGTTTTAACGGAGTGGATCATACCCAGCGGTCAAATAAATTGGCATCCCATCTGGTTTTGAGTAAAAGAGAAACCATTCTTGCCAATGGTGGACCGCCTTCTGTTTTACTGCACGGGGAGTTATTTAAAGATGCAGACTGGGAAATCATTGCACAGTATTTTCCCACCCAGAAAACAATACCCGCTACTCTGCCTCATCAGGGAAGATGTGTGACATGGGAAAGTATTATGGGGGATGCCGGCTGGGCGGGGTATCTGGCACAGCTGTATATGGAAAATCCGGGAAGAAATGTTTATATAGCCTATCTTCCGGAACAGAATCCCCTTATCCTGCCTTTACTGCATGAAGCTGTATCACTTCTTCCGGAAGAAATGCGCTGGAAGGTAACTTTCAGCACTTACTTTGTAAATCTCCCTGCCGGAATGAGCTGTTCCTGGAGATGCTGTCCTGTGGATTCCGATGCGCTGCGTGCTGCCCGCCGTTCCCCGTTGAATGTCATTATTGATATTTCTGCACCGCAAAATCTGGATAAAAACGGAGTGTTGATCACATTGGCACGAACGGGAAAAGAGAGTATTGTTTCCCCGCAGAATACGATACAGGTTTCCGGCAGTCCGGTGCAGAAGGCGCATGTGGAAGAGGAGGAGGTCGTACGTCTGGCTGTTCCTGAAGGGGAGAAAGGAAATAATTTTGTATCGGAAGAATCGGCAATCCGGCTTGATGTAAACCGGTATTCCGGGAAAAATACCACTTGGCAGATGGAGGCCGGCAGACAGGAAAAGAGCCGCTCCGGCTTGATTGCTGTTGCGGCAGTTTGTATCATGTTGATAATGGCGGCTGCCGCATACGGAGTTTTTTATTCTGTCGATCATATAAAAAACAGACAGATTTATACTCAGAAAAATGCTGAATGTGTCACCTTGTCTGAAACACTGTCAGATGTGGAGAAAAGACGGGTGGCTATTGCAGTAAAAAGGGATGATGTGCGTACTGAAGAAAAAGTGGATGAGCTGATTTCTGAAATAAAAGATCTGATGATCGTTTTGGAAACGGTCAGGGAAGGTGCGGGCAAATTAAAGAAATTTCAGCCACTTTTTGTGAAATATCAGAAAAAAAGTTTTCCGGGAGAAAAAAACAGAACTCCGGAGGGATTGGAGAATTTCTGCAAGAAGGTAAATTCGTTGCTGGAACAGGAGTTAAGGCTTCTTGAGAAGAAAAAAGAAAAAATGATCGGGCGGAAAAAGAAACTTGAAGCGAAAAACAATGTTTCAGGCAGAAAGCAAAACGGAACCCCGGAAAAAAAAGAGAAAAAAGCGGAAAAAGCGGAAAAAGTCCCTGCGAAGGAACTGAACGCTGTTCCGGTGAAAAAAGTTCTCAATACAGAAAGAAAAAAAGAGCCCTTGCAGACAAATATCCATCTGCCGGAAGATGATATCCGTTATCTGTGGAAACATTCAGCAAAATTCCACAGGAAAAATAATAATAAAAATGAAACAATTGAGATCCGTATCGGAAATGCAAAACCCGAAGATGTGAAGATCGCAATACTGCCGGAGGTGAAACTGTTCAGAAAAGCCGGTTCTGTGATCCGAATCGAAAATGAACATGGCCAGGAAGTATTTCTGAAAACCCGGTATGTACCGGGAAAAGTCGTGTTCAGGTTTCAGAATGAACGTTCTTTACCTGAGGATAAAGATGTTCTTATTTGTATCGGCAAAAAAAAGGAATTGCCGCTGTTTTTCCGGCTGGAGACTTCAAAAATATGTTTAGCCCGGGCAAAGGATGCGAAAAATCTGAATATCAAATTTGAAGATGAAAAACGGAACGTGAGAATCCTTATACCGGAAAATGTTTTGCTTATACCGGAAAAATGTTATAATAAACACAATATTCCCTTGCGTACAAAAGCCGTGTTGAAAATGAGAACCGGAGAGAATCGGAAAGTAACAGAATTCCAACGGCACAAAGGCGGAAGCTTTGTTGCGGAGATCGCCTATGATGAAGCACTGAAGGAGAACCGGGAAAAACTCAATGAACTTATGAGAATCAAGGTTCAAATAGAGAAGAATATCGCAAAATACATCCGGTATGTTCCGGAAGACAAAAGGGGGAAGGAACAATATAAGAAGTTCATGCGATTGAAAAAAATTGTAGAGAGTCCGGTTATCTGCCGGAAAATTTCCAATAAACTGAAATACCAACCGGATAAGCCTGAAATCAATGCCTGGAAATTACGGAAAATGATTACAGGTAAGATGAAAGAAGTACCGGATATAAAAACATGGATCGAAAATTATGATGCACTGATGGAATGTAAAGATGAACTTGTAAAGATCATACTCGATGGGGTGCCGTTGGAAACTTTGTTTCCCGGAAGTTATTCCGGTACTTTTGAAAAAGAAAAGAGTGATGTTGAAATACAATATGAAAAGCTTCAGCAGAAAATGAAAGATGAGATATATTCCGGTATGCTGCTGCTTGATAAATATGAACAATTTACAATCAGAGAACTTATTCAGTGAGGTGAAATATGCATAATTATCATCAATTGCTGGTCAGAATAAAGTCTTTTCTGAATTCTTCAGAACTGATCGATTCCCCCACAGCGCGGGAGCTTTATTCTGCTTATTGCCAGTTGAGCAATCAGACTGCCCGGAGACTTGTCGAGAGTGAGATCCTTTTGCAGAAAAAGCAGAAAATCGAGGCTGTTGTACTTGCACAGCAGGTACCGCCGCTTCTTGACGTGATTGATTCTCTTCAATTCCCTGAACGGAAACTATTCATGATCCTTGCCGATCTTTATGACTGGACGATGCCTGATGAAATATCCGGTGAGGCAGTGAGAAATTTGAGGAAGGCGATTTCCGGAATGGATGATCTGCGGCCTCTGCTTACAGAGTTCCGCCGTATTGCAAGAACGGATCAGGTGAATAATAAATTGCATCTGCTCCGGGAGATCTACCGTATAGATCACGAAAATCCGGAGTGGAAACAGCCCCTTACCGAGGTGGAAAATCAATATGTGTCCAAATTGATCACGGAAGCACAGCAGATGATCCTGAATAAAGATTTCAACAGGCTTGAAGAAATCTATGAGGAGTTCAGGAATTCCTCCTGGCATGTGACGATCCCCACGATCGTGCTTCAGAAAATAGAAAAACTGGTTGTGCAGCACAGAAATGAAGTGATCCGGAAAACTGCCGCTGATATTATGGAAAAGATCAATTTTTCTTATGCAGCATTTGATCTGCCGGCACTGGAAGATGCAATTTTCTGCTGGAATGAACATTGTAAAAAATATAATTATACACCCGGAGAAAATGAGGCATTGCAATTCAGGGAAGCCAATGCATATCTTATGGATGAAAAGAAAAAGCAGAAGGCTCTTCAGGAACATTTGAAGGTGCTGGATCATGTGATCGCTCTTATCAATGGGGAAGCAACGCTGCAGCAGGTGGAAAAAGAGTTTTCCGCTGCCCGTGGATCGGGATTTGATATTCCGGATCATATTACAGAGCGTGTGGAAAAATACCGCAGGGACATTGAAAGGGAAAGACGCATGGGAGTCATTCTCAAATCAATGAAGATCATCGGGTGTGTTACAGTTCTGATCGTGATCATAATCAGCTGTGCTGTATGGGCGATCCAGATCATGACTGAAAAATCCCTGGCAGGCAACCTGGAAGCAGCAGTAAAAAGTGAAAATATTGATTCCGCACATGCTCTTCTCCGGGAGATCGAAAACAAATATCCGGAATTGGCAGGCCGTTCTGAAATAGCCCGGGCAAAAGCCTCCCTGCATGCACTGGAGGAGAAGGAGAAGGCAAGGATCAGGGAATTTGAAAAATTGACCGGTGAATTTGATTCTTTGAAGAAACAGTGGCCTCCGGATAAAAATCTGAAAAATAAACTTGCCCGTTTGCAGAAGATCGCCAGGAGCAATATTGAAAAGAATCATGTGGAGGAACTGCGGTACTGGATCGAAGACACTTTCAAACGGTATGCGGCAGAAGCAGATGAGCTTTACCTGAAAAAGATCGCTTTATTGAAACAGCAGCGGGATGAGTTGCTTGAATCGCTGAAGAAAGAGGATTTTTTCCGGGCGGAAAAGGTTCTGGCGGAACTGGAGAATACGCATAGAGAGATCTCTGCAATAAAGGATGTAAATAAGGATCTTACGGCAGATAACGGGGAGTTGATGAAATCGGTCCTGTCTATGCGGACGATGTTCCTGAACCGGCAGATGAGCTATAAAGAGAGAGCGCAAGCCAGAAAAAATATTATTGCTTCCGGAAATCTGACCGCTATGGAAATCGCTTTGCAAACCTATGAAAAGAAACTGGATACAAAGGCTGATAAGGCGGAACTGGATTCTATAAAGGCAAGTTTGAATGCAATTTCCTGTCTGAAGGAGATCCTGAAATATCAGAGCAGCCGTTTCCTGACTGTTTCAGAAGCCTTTTCCGGATATTCCTATTTTGCAGATATTCCCTTTTATGACAACCATAAAAAGACTCTTGCCGGAGTTTATGATGTGCTGAAAGGAACTTTTGACAGTTTGCAGAAAAATGTCAATAAAAGGAATCTGGTTTTTGTCCGGCTCAAGTCCGGTTCTTCCTTTATTGATATTTATGCTGACTCCAAGCGTCTGTTCAGTATGTTGAGGCAGGAAAGATATGATATCACCTTGCATGATATGGATGGCCGTCAGATCGTCCTGTCTGCTCCCCGAACAGGGAAAACGCTGAATCTTAATGCTGTTTCTGTCTCAATAGACGGTACAGTATCCAGGGGGTGCTCTCTTGTTTACCCCGGGACTTTTACCACCCGTGCGATCCGGGAATCCCGGGCTCCGCATCAGATCCTCATAGAAAAGTTTTTCCGGAGCAGCAACAGGTCCGGTATGACAGATCCAGTTGCCGTGAATATGGCTTTCCTGAAAGAGATCTGGCAGAGTGAATTCTGTTCCATGTACTGGAAGATGAGATTGGCTGTCCGGATCCTGGAGCCGCTTGCCGGTATAGACCTTTCTCCGGATAAAACCTTTGTGAAGTTAAATGAAGAACTGCAGAAACTTATGGAACTGGATAATGCTGCCGGTGATCCTTTGAAGAATAAATTCCTTGCGGAAAAGACGGAACTGTTCTTTAAAAAGTATGATTTTTCTGTTTTGCAGAAGGCTTATGAGCAGAATAAGTGCATCCGTGATTTTTATTCTGCCTGCCGGGATTGCAAATTGCAGTATCTGGGAGTTGCTGTAATGGAAGAAGGGCAGCTGAAATTTGTGCCTAATTCAAAATTCAGGGGGAAATCCGCTGAGATACTCTGCTTTGACGGGGATAATGGAAAATGTATCGTTGTGGGAAAGTATGATAAAAATGGTTTCCTGATCGATGGAAAATACCGGAATAAGATCGCCGGCCGTATTCTGTTCACTTCCGTACGGGAGGATTTTTTCAACGAAAACTTCAGCCGGTTGAAAATTACACTGGGCGATGCCGGACTTCAAAATATCGTCTATCCTGAATTCTGGCCTGTAAATCTGAGAGGAGAAAGTGAAAAATGAAATATTATATCAAATGTAACGGAAAGACTTTCGGACCTGCTGAAGAAGAGAAGATCAGACAGTACGTTGCTTCCGGTTTTTTTAAAAACGACAGTCTGGTTTCAACGGATCTGCAAAATTGGCTTCCTTTGCAGAATTGTATCCCGGTTGCAAAGAAAAATCCGATCATGCAGTTATTGAATAAAAATCATCCTGAGTCAGATGGTTCGCAGGAACAGAAAGGTTTGCATATGACGGAAACGGATGATGAACAAAAGGAACAGAAAAATATTTCAGGAACGGGTAGAAAAGGGACAGGGCTTCCCAAAGCGGCGATCATTGCGATCGGAGTATTTTTTGTATTGCTTCTGGCAGTGGCAGGAAGTTCTCTATTGTTCCGGCTTCTCCCCCTGTCGCCTTTGCAGTTGTTTAAAAGCAGCGGAACGGATTCCGGGGATAATTTCCGGCAGGTATGTAAAAAATACCAGTCGGCTGTGGGAGTTGTTACCGTGATTCTGGAGGATAGTAATGGTAAACTGTTCAGCGGGACTGTCGGAAATTTCAAAGTAACACCGGAGCAGCCCATCGGAACAGCATTTGCAATAGGCAAAAATAAATTTGCAACAAACTGTCATGTGGCATACGCGGTGAAAGAGCAGAAAAACGGTGTGCTGGATAAAGTCCTTCTGAATATTGTAGCGGAAGAGGCCCGGAAACAGGGAGTGAAAACCGGCAGTGCGTTTCTCCGGTATTGGAAACAGAATGCCAAAAGTATTGAGATTTTCCGTTCCGTTTTGAGGAAGACTGTCCGGGTGCGCAATGTGGAGATACGGCTTGCACACAGTAATGGACGCTCTGTTGCTGTTTCCGGTGTGCAGATCCATCCCCGTTACCTTGCGGATCCTGATGAAAAAAACGTATTTAAAAACGGAGAATTTGATGTTGCCATTTTCTCAGTTTCAGAAGATGTCAGCACCTATTGCACAGTTGCGTCAAAGAAAAAATTGTATTCACTCTCCTCCGGACAGAAGATCGCCTATATCGGTTTCCCTATGGAGGGACTGTACAATAATGGAAATCTTGATCTGAACCGGCCGGAGGCTGTTATCAAACAGGGTACCATCAATAAAATCACGGATTTCAATAATGTATACTCCACCCCGGATGTCAATAAATCCATCATCCATGATATTCCTGCTTCCGGCGGAGCCAGCGGCAGTCCCATCTTCCTGCCGGACGGGGAGGTGGTGGCAATTCTCTGGGCGGTAACTCATACCGGCAACAATGATCAGGGACGTATAGCTTCCGCCGTACAGCATAATATGGCAGTGCGTATTGATTCACTGGATATTGTGAAAAAACAACGTCTTTATACCATGAAAGAGTGGCTGGGGGAGAAAAATGAAAAGTAACTGTCTTTTTGACTGGCAGAAGATGGATCCGGAGGCAAGGATCGGACTTGCAGCGAAAAAATTTACTGGAGTAAATCCCTGGTTTGCCTTTTTCTGCGCAGTGGTGATGACGGTATTCTTTTATGCGGTATTATATCCTTTCCGTCAATTCTGTTCTTTACAGTTTGTGGATATGTTTTTTCCCGGTGGCGCGGAAAAGAGAAGCTGTATTCCCATTGTGACGGTTTTTCTGACCATGTGGTGCCTGGCTCTTCTGCTGATTAAAAATAAAAAGATCAAAGTACAGAAAAAAATACTTGCCCTGGAGATCCTGCCGGATGCCCGGCAGTTTGTCCTTTCTCCTGATAATTCTGCCGTAATACAGGAGCGTATAGACAGTCAGGTATATTGCGCAAAGGGATTTATTGTCCTTGACAGGATCCTGAAAACACTGGCAAATCTGAAAAATATCGGGCGTATTTCTGATGTGTCATCGGTATTGAACGATCTTGCTCTTGCAGATGAAAAGTATATTGAAGGAACGTATACTCTCCCGAAAGGTTTGATCTGGGCGATCCCTGTTACCGGTTTTATCGGAACGGTTCTGGGGTTGTCTGGGGCTGTAGGCAATTTCGGTAAAGTGATTTCCGGCGGGTCGGATGTGGGGCTTTTAAAGCAGGCTTTAAGCGGGGTGACAGGCGGTCTTGCGGTTGCATTTGAAACCACCCTTATTGCATTGGCCGCCGCCTTGCTTCTGCAACTTTTTATGACGGTTCTTATGCAGAAAGAGGAGGATCTTATGAATGAGTGTGCGGATTATTGCTACAGAAATATTATTTCAAAATTGAAGATGATCGACATGGGGGATTGATCATTCATGTTTAAGGACAATGAATCCCCTGTCTCTCTTTTTGCTTTTCAGGATATCATTACAAGCCTTACAGGGATCATGATATTCTTTTTACTGCTGCTTGCGCTGAATATTCTGGAAAAAGTCCCGGAAAAAGAGAAAAATGATCCGGCTGAAAAAGAGTTGGAATTGTTACAGAGGAAGAATGCACTTTTACGGAAGCATAATACAGATATAGCTTCTGAAATAAGTACATACCGCAGCCAGATAAAGGAAGCGGCAAAAAAAGATGAAGCAGCTTTGCTTGCGGAATATTTCCAATTGAAAGAATACATTGGAAAATTAAAAAAACAGCAGTTGCAGCTGGAAACGTATCAGGCTTCTGAAAAAGATCTTCTACAGCGTTCCGAAGGGGAAAAACGCGATCTCATGCGTAAAAAGAAACTTCTGGAGGAAAATATTGCCAGAGGCCGTCTGCTGGCAGAGCAGAACAAACAGAAAAAGAAACGTATGGCGGAGCTTCAGAAAAAAATAAAAAGCAAAGGTCGTTCCGTTATCGTTACGCTGGACAGTTCCATCAGAAAAGATCCTGTCCTGATCGAATGTTCCGCCTCAAAGATCCGTATTTACAACCAAAAAACACATTTCTCAAAAGAATTTATACGGGAGACGCCCGTAATAACAGCTGCTGTTGACGCGGCGATACAGCAATTACGGACTTATTCTGTTTCCGGACATTATTTTGTTTTTCTGGTAAAACCGGGTGCTGCCGGTTATATACGTTATTTTTCCAACCGTTTTCTTACGGATATGCAGGGGGCGGATTGGGGAATGGAACCCATTTATGAAAAAGAGGGGACGGGGGAATGAGAACAGCCAAACTACCGGAAAGCATGGATCTTTTGCTGGATACCATGTGCAATACTTTCGGCGGAATCGTTTTTATTGCCATAAGTCTTGCATTGGCTTTTTTTGTAAGTGATCATTCCATGTCACAGAAAAAGCAGCAGGAAAAGATAGAACAGAAATTGCGGGAACAGAAGAAACAGGAAACGGCGTTGACAGAAGAACAGAAACATTTGCTTAAAAAAGCCGCCGCATATAAAAAACTTTCCGGTCAGTACAAAAGTGCTTCAAGCAATACGGTTTATGATGTTGCCGGATACAAAGCGCAGGTAAATGAATTGAAACGCCGTATGGAAATGACTGCCGCTGAAACAATATTGATAAAACATAAAAGGAATACCGCGCAGGCTGAAACGGAAAAACTCAAAAAGAAGATCCGGGAAAAAAGCCGTAAAAAAGTGGATATTGCCGCTGCAGAGAATGAAAATTCCCGTCTGGATATGAAAATGGAGAAATTGAAAACAACGTTGCAGAATATTTCTGTGCCCCGTTTGCATTTTTCCCATAACCGGAGGGTAGCTATGTCACCTTATGTTATTCTGCTGCGTAACGGGCAGCTATATCAGCTCGGCACAAATTATTCTGTATCTTCCCGGGAAGTCGGCGTCAAACAGGATGGAAATATTCTTGTTTTTTCCTGTCTCAGCGGCAGACCGCTTTCATCCGTTTCTTCCGGAAATCTGTCTGAAATATTGAAACAGTACAGAAGTACAGAATCCTTTCTGTGGATCATGGTGCATCCGGATTCTTTTGAAGCATTTGTCCGCTTCCGCAGGCTCCTGCGTTCTGCCGGATATCCGGTATATTGGTATACTGCGACAAAAATGGTTCTCTATCTGGGAAAAAATAATTATTCTGCATCTTATTGAGGTTGAAAATGAAGAATTTTTTACGGAATAAATTTATTTTGTTTTTTACCATACTGCTCTTTTTATTTACCGCTTGCGACAACCGGGAAACTGCGGAAGAAACAAGCTCTCAAGAGGAGGTCCCGGAAAGTTCTTCTGATTCCTTTTTACCTTCATCCACCTCATCCATTCCCCACACCCGGGAAAAGAAACCTTCTTCCGGAAAAAAACATGATGGTGGTGAGCCGGAGAAAAAAGACGGGGCAGAAAATGCTGAAAACGCTGAAAAAAAAGAACGCTCCGGAAATATTGAAAATGCAGAAAGGACAGAAAATTCAGAAAGAACCGGAAAACCCGTTCAGGGGGAAAGTTCAGGCAAGAGCGCGGAAAATACACTTTCCGGGAAGGGCAGGGGCAGTCAGAGAAAAACTGTTTCCGGAAAACGGCGGAATACAGAAGTTCCCCGGGGATGGATCGTAAGAACAAAGAAGAAAACATTTTCTCAAGGAGAGCAGAATATCTGGGAAAATATTATGGAAGCAGTAAGCCGGCTTATTGTCACCGGAACTGTGGTATATGCTCCTGCCGGAACAGCCGGGACTCATCTCGAATTGCAGTCTGCCGGTCAATACCGTTTTTCCGGCCGCTGTATCGTTATTGAACGTTCCGGAAACAGGATCCCTTATTCCTTTGAAGGGACTGCCACTGCCAATCATTATGAGGCAGCGATCGAAAATATAAAGTTCCGGATCCCCGGGGAATAAAGAAAAGGCTGTTGCTTTCCTTTTGCAAGGGAACGCAACAGCCCGTCATATATACCGTTTTTTCCTGTGTTTTACAGGTGCGGCATTACATCCGGAGGCATGGCAGGCTCATAAATGCCGCCGGTTTTTGCCAGATGCTCCTTTTTAGCCTGAACAAGAAGGGCAGGATCTTCAAAGAGTTGGACCGCCGCAAGGGCAAGGGCTTTGCCCGCATAAAGCATAGCACGGTGTGCAAAGGGATTTTTTCCCTGGGCAACGGTCTGCCAGCTGTGACCGGGAGTATCAATGACCCAGGAGCCTACATGCATCTGTACGGTGGGGCAGTTCCAGCTTACATCCCCGGTATCTGTGGAACCGAAATGAGGCGTGATCACATCCGGGATAGGCAGAAGGACCGTGGGATAAAGAGGTTGATCTTTCTTCCTGTCAATAAATGTTTCTGCAATTTTCTCTCCGAAAGCAAGGTCATTTTCATCCGGTACGGGAAGGGGGAGACTTGCCATGGCTTTATAAAGATTTTTCTGAAGCGCGGGAATGGTGATGATATTGGAACAGGCGGAATGAAATTCACTGGTAAAGGTGGTTTCCGTGGCGATCGCAGCTCCTTGCGCACATTTGTGGACTCTTTTGCAGAGACTGTTCAATGCTGCATTGTCGCTTGCCCGCATCATATACATGACTTCCGCATGAGGCTGTACCACATTGGGGGCGTTGCCTCCTGCATCAGTGATGGCATAATGCACTTTGTTATCATAGGGAATATGTTCCCGCAGGAAATTTACCGCTACATTCATAAGCTCCACCGCATCCAATGCACTTCTGCCCAGATGGGGGGTGGCTCCCGCGTGGGAGGATCTGCCGTCAAATTTATAGAGAACACTGCAACAGGCAAGGGAAGGGCGGGTACGTACTGCCCACATACATCCGGGATGACCGCCCATGGCGGCATCAAGGGAACGGAATACATCGGTTCTTGCCATATAGGCTTTGCCGAAACTGCCCTCTTCCCCGGGACAACCCAGAACTGTGACAGAACCTTTCTTTCCGGATTTTTTCAGATATGCCTGTACTGCCAGTGCAGCGGCGACGGCTCCGGCACAATAAAGGTGATGACCGCAGGCGTGACCGTGGACTCTTTCCGGATCTTTTTTCTGTTCCGGGGTTTGGGCAAGCTGACTCAAGTCGGAAATAGCGTCATATTCGGCAATAAAGCCGATCCGGGGATTTCCTTCGCCGTAAGTGGCAGTAAAGGCGGTGGGGAGTCCTCCGATATTTTCTTCGATCCTGAACTCATTTTTTTTCAGATATTCTATGAGGGCGGCGGAAGATTTGTATTCCTTAAAGGCGATCTCCGCATTTTCCCATACCGTATCTGCCAGTTGGATGATCTCATTGCGTTTGTCATCAATGGCTGTCAAAAAATCCATGTCCATAATAAAATCCTCCTGTTGATGATTGTTCCATAAAAGGTAATCTACAGCTTTTCAGAAAGCAAATCAAGTTTGTTTTGATCTTTTCTATGGCAGATATTCTGTAATTTTTACACAGCTATCCCATAATTTTGTAAAAATGGCATATTTTTACAAAATTATATGCGTAAAGAAATCTGCTTTTAAAAAAGTGATTTTGTCAGATTTTTTCAAAAATACTTCATTATCCTGTTTTGTGCAACCTTCAGGAGAGAGCCCCAAACGCATTTTACTTTTTTCTCTCCCCTCTCCCCCTCACTTTTTCCTTTTGTGCAGTC
>JAZKZE010000097.1:0-21763 GCA_045612485.1 Victivallales bacterium
TCGGTGCTCTTCTTGCCGTGGCATCCCGAGTTTTTGCGGTGCCTGTAAACGAAAAGGCAGAGCGTATCTCCGAGGTCCTTCCCGGAGCAAACTGCGGCGGATGCGGCTACGCCGGATGCGGGGATTTTGCCCGTGCCATCGTGGAGGACGGAGCGGATGTCGCCGGCTGTGTCGCCTGTAATGAGGCTTCCGCAAGAGAGATCGGGGAGATCCTGGGGAAAGAATTTGCCGCAAGGGAAAAGAAAGTGGCGGTGGTATATTGTTCCGGAGACCGGGACAGGGCGATCCACTGTGCAGAATATAACGGATTGAGTGACTGCCGCGCTGCCGCCGCATACGCCGGAGGCGGCAAAGGCTGCCGTTACGGCTGCGTGGGAATGGGGACATGTGCAAGAAACTGTCCTTTCGGAGCTATCGAGATCCGTAACGGGCTTGCCATCGTGCATCCGGATCTTTGTGTGGGATGCGGAAAATGTGTGGAATTGTGTCCGAGGAAACTCATTCACCTTGTCCCGGCGGATTCCAAAGCGCATATCTACTGCAATTCACTGGAAAAGACTGTTGTAAAGAGAAAAGTCTGCAAGGCGGGATGTATCGGATGCAAGAAATGTGTGAAAGCCTTTCCTGATCTTTTTAATGCTACTGGCGGACTTGTCCGGGCTGTGGAGCCGGAAAAATTGACGGGAGAAGATCTGGAAAAGATTGCCTGTCCGGTTCATGTACTGCATCTTGTGGAGGAGGATTTCCCCGCATGGCAGAAGAGGGAAAAAATACAGGAACCTGAAGCAGAAAAGGAGAAGAATGTATGAAAATATACAATTTCAAGGGTGGTTTCCATCCTGCGGATCATAAAGAACTTTCTGCGGGAAAAAAAGAGAGGGAATTGCCCCTGCTTCCGAAATATACAGTCATATTGCGGCAGAATGTGGGTTCTGCTCCTGAGTTATGTGTAAAAAAAGGCGATATAGTAAAGAAAGGTACTCTTATAGCAAAGGAGGGAGCAGGGCTTTCCGTACCGCTTCACTCCCCTGTTGCCGGAAGGGTGGGGGATACTGTCCTTGTCCCCGGTCCCAATGCCGGAATGGTGGAAGCTGTGGAGATCCTGACCGATAGGGAAGAACAGGTGTGGGATACTTCCCTTCCGCCTATTCCCGACTGGAGAGATACTTCTGTAAAAATATTGAAACAGCGGGTGCTGGATGGCGGAGTCACCGGTATGGGAGGGGCGGCTTTTCCCACCCATATCAAGTTATCACCGCCGCATGAAAAAATTGTGGATACCCTGATTCTCAACGGGGCGGAGTGTGAACCTTATCTTACTTCCGATGATACCTTGATGCGCAATCACGCCCGTGCTGTACTTGTTGGGGGGGCGATCTGTGCAAAGATCCTGGGAATCACGGAGATTTATGTGGGGATCGAAGAAAATAAACCGGAAGCCATTCAGTCTGTGGAACAGGCTTCCTGGGGGATCCCCGGAGTAAATATTACCGTAAAAGCCCTTCCGGTAAAATATCCCCAGGGCGGGGAAAAACAGCTGATCTATGCTTTGACCGGAAGAAAAGTGATTGTAGGAGCTCTTCCCATGGACGTGGGGTGTGTGGTCATCAATGTCGGCTCCTGCTATGCCATCTGGGATGCGGTACTCAATGGTCATCCCCTTGTGGAACGCATTACCACTGTTACCGGAACTCCTGTTGCCGATCCGGGAAATTACTGGATCCCCATAGGAGCCCCCCTGTCGGCGGTATTGGAAAATGCCGGAGGAGTGAAAGCAGATTCCCGTACGGGTAAAATCATTTTCGGAGGACCCATGATGGGATTTGCCCAGTATTCTCTGGATGTGCCTGTATCGAAAAATACTTCCGGTATCCTGCTGCTGGAGGAATCGGAGGTAGCCCAGTTTACCGGAGGCCCCTGTTTAAGCTGCGGAAGATGCGTGGAACACTGTCCCATGCAGCTTCCGGTAAGTACATTGAGCAAGGCGTGTGAAAATGAAAGATACGATATAGCCTTGCAGAAACATGTCCTTGCCTGTCTGGAGTGCGGCGTATGTTCCAGCGTATGTCCCGCCCGCAGACCCAATGTACAGCATTTCCGTAAAGCCAAAACGGAATTGAAAGAACTTTCATGGAAAGAAAAAAATAAAAAGAAATAACAGGAAGATGAGTGACGATGAGTGAAGAAAATACTGTTCCCCATGCAAGTGCAGAGGAAAAACAGAAAGTCCGGCTGCCGGAAACAAAAAATCTGATTTTGAGTCCTTCTCCTCATATTCAGATGGGCCCCTGTACGGCAAAAATCATGTGTCAGGTGATCGTGTGCCTGATCCCGGCAATCATTGCCGCTCTCGTGTTTTTCGGACTCCAGGCGTTGCGGGTATTGGTCATCTGTACGGCAAGCTGTGCCGCCTTTGAGTATTTTTGGTGTCTTGCCGCAAAAAGCAAAAGTACGGTGGGGGATTTTTCAGCCGTCCTTACCGGACTTCTTCTGGGATTGAACATAAGCAGTCTGACTCCGGCATGGGTATGTATTGCCGGATCGTTTATTGCCGTTATCATTGCCAAACAGGTGTATGGCGGACTTGGACAGAATCCTTTCAATCCGGCGGCTGTGGGGCGTATTGCCATGCTTATGGGGGCGTCCGGAGCAATGACACAATATGCTGTCCCCCGTTCCGTATTTTTTGAGCCTGCCGCAGACGCTCTGACAAGTGCCACGCCTTTAAGTATGGCGGAAAGTGCCGCAGGAATGGGGAAAAGTCTGGAATACTTCAACTCTTCCGGTTTTCTGTGGCGGTCGTTTATCGGAGAAACAGCGGGCAGTCTGGGGGAGACATCCATTCTTGCTGTTCTTATCGGCGGGATCGGTCTTATGGTGTTGCGTCTCATCCGCTGGCAGATCCCGGTATCCATTCTGGCTACGGTGGCTGTTTTTGTTTCTCTTGTAAATCATTTCAGTCCGGGAACTACGCCGGGAGTATTATTCCATCTGTTTACAGGCGGTCTTATGCTGGGGGCATTTTTCATGGCAACGGATATGGTGACTTCTCCGGTGACAGTAAAGGGTGGGATCGTTTTTGGTGTGGGGATCGGAATTCTTGTATGTGTAATACGTATTTACGGTTCTTATCCGGAAGGGGTGAGTTTTGCCATCGTTCTGATGAATGCCCTTGTGCCGCTTATTGATAAATTCTGTTATATCAAACCATTCGGTCATCAAAACATCAAAGCGGGCAGGATCGAACCCCGCCGCGGGGAGATCAAATAAATGAATACGGAAGAAAAAAATGTGAGAATGGATGCCGGGGCAAACGGTAATGAACCCTGGATGGATGTGTCTGCCGCAGAAAGACAGAAACAGGAATATCTGAAACGGAAACAGGAGGAACTGGAAAGAAAAGTAACTCCCGCAAAAATCCGGAATATTTTTTATCTGGGGATCTTTCTTTTTCTTGTGTGTGCTGTTGCCGCAACCGTTATGTGTTTTGCCAGCGGCGTGACCCGGATCCCCCGGAAAAAAGCAAAACAGAAAAAACTTGTTTCCGCACTCAATGAAGTATTGCCGCCTTACAATAATCCCATTCTGAATACTGCGGAAAGCAAAGAAAGTTCCGGAAATATAAAAAGTACCCTTTATACTGCAAAAAAAGACGGGAAGGTTGCCGGGTATGCTGTACAGATCTCTGCTCCGGAAGGATACGGGGGGAAAATGGAAGCTCTTATCTCTTTTTCCCCGGAAGGAAGGGTCTATTCTTTTGTGATCACAGAACATTCTGAAACCCCCGGTCTGGGTTCGGAAGTGACCGACCGGAAAGATATACGCACTTTTGCCACATTGTTTGCCGAGAAAAAGAAAAAGCCTTTCCCTGAAAACCTGCCTCCCGGAAAAGTTCTGGATCAGTTCCGTTCCAGATCCGTAAATACCGCCCCCTGGCGTCTGCGTACGGAAGGCGGGGATATTGACGGAAGAAGCGGGGCTACCATAAGTTCAAAAGCCGTAACGCTTCTTGCCTCCCGTGCCGCAGAAATACTCAAGGAAAAATTACAGAAAGAAGGGCAGAAAAAATGAATCTTTGGAAAGATTTCAGTAAAGGGATCTGGAAGGAAAACCCTGTACTTGTCCTGATGCTGGGAATGTGTCCCTCTCTTGCCACCACCAGCAGCGGAAGCAATGCGCTGGGAATGGGGCTTGCCACTACTTTTGTGCTTGTATGCAGCAACCTTGCCATCTCCTCCATCCGGAAGATCGTACCCGGCAAGATCAGGATCCCCTGTTATATTGTGGTCATTGCCGCTTTTGTAACGGTTGTGGATCTTCTGATGCAGGCTTATACAGGAGCATTGTACAAGGCATTGGGGATCTTTATCCCTCTTATTGTGGTCAACTGTATCGTTCTGGGACGTGCGGAAGCCTTTGCCTCCAAACACGGACTTCTTTCCTCTTTTATGGATGGGTTGGGGATGGGATGCGGTTTTACTCTTGCATTGACCACCATCGGATTGATACGGGAATTTCTTTCCGCCGGGACACTTTTCAATGTGCTTGTATCGGAAAATTATCCGGTTCTTTTTTCTGTCATGGGACAGGCACCCGGAGGGTTTATGGTTATGGGCTTTATTCTTGCCGGGATGAATTTTCTCAATATGCGTAAAGCACGGAAAGAAGGAAGGGATTTTGTCAATCCTGTGGATATGGACTGTAAACATTGCATGATCTGCAATATCTCTGATGACAGGTAAATCAGGGAAAAAGAGTGATTTTCTTTCCTTTGAAAGTTGAAAAAATCCTGTTTTTGTGCTAATTTAAGTATAGCATACTACCATTAATTTATAAAGAAAGGTTCTTGTCATGTCACTTGAAAAACTTGCCGCACTCTCCAATAAGTACGGTTCTGATGCCTCCTGCGTGATCGCCGGCGGCGGAAACACCTCTTTAAAAGATGAAAAATTCCTTTATGTAAAGCCCAGCGGGATCGCATTGGCAACCATCAAAAGTGATGAATTCGTTGCCCTTGACAGAGCTGTTCTGCGTAAAGTCTTTACCGAAACTTTTTCCGCAGATGAAAAGAAACGGGAAGAGGAAGTAAAAAACTTTATTGCTTCTTCCGTTGCTCCCGGTTCCTGCGCCAGACCTTCTGTGGAAGCTCCTCTGCATGAACTTATGTCTTTTGCCTATATCGTACATCTTCATCCTGCACTGGTAAATGGTCTCATGTGTTCTGTGAATGCGGAAAAAGTCTGCAAGGAACTTTTCCCTGCTGCACTTTATATTCCCTACACCGATCCCGGATATGTCCTTGCCATTGCTGTTGCAGAAGGATTGAAAAAATATGAAGCGGAAAACGGCAGACAGCCTTCTCTTATCTTCCTGCAGAATCACGGCGTATTTGCCGGCGCAGACAGCGTGGAAGAGATGACTGCCCTTTATGACAATGTTTTCAAAACTCTGGAAGACGCATACGCCAAAGCCGGGATTTCCACAACTTTCGCCCCTGAAAAAGCAGATGCGGAAGCTGTAAGAATGTTTGCTCCCAAGCTGCGTACCCTTCTGGGAACAGAAGAAGCCGACGGCTCTCTCAGCCGTAAATTTGTGATCCCTGCGGGTATTTTCACTCCTGCGGAAGGAGCATTGACTCCCGATCACATCGTCTATGCCAAATCTTTTGCATTTACCAAAGACGCACCCTGTAAGGATTGCGTCAATGCTTTTGCCGCTGAAAAAGGATACAAACCTGTTGTGGTGAATATTCCCGGTAAAGGGGTATTCTGCTCCGGAAGTACAATGAAAGAAGCACAGACAACTGTGGATATTGCTGTAAACGGCGCACAGATCGTTGCTCTTGCCGCAGCTTTCGGCGGTGTCCGGTTCCTGGATGACCGGGAACGCTCCTTTATCGAAAACTGGGAAGTGGAATCCTACAGAAAAAACGCTCTTGTGAAGAAGAATACCGGTCGTCTTGCCGGAAAAGTGGCAGTTGTTACCGGTGCCGCCCAGGGATTCGGTTACGGGATCGCGGAAGAACTGGCAAGAGAAGATGCCATTGTGGTCATTGCGGATATGAATATGGAAGGCGCCCAGAGTGCCGCTGATACCATCCGTGCTGCCTATCCTGCCTCCTGTGCTTTTGCTGTGGCAGTAAATGTTTCCAATGAAGAATCTGTTGCCGCCATGGTGCAGTCTGTTGCGGAAAAATGCGGTGGGATCGACCTTTTCGTTGCCAACGCCGGGGTGGTGCGTGCCGGTTCCGTAAAAGAAATGACCCTCAAAGACTGGGAATTTGTTACCGACATCAACTATAACGGTTACTTCCTCTGCGTGAAACATGTCGCCTCCCTCATGTCTGCGGAAACTGCTGACGGCGGTGACTGGCTGGATATCGTTCAGGTCAACTCCAAGAGCGGACTTCAGGGCAGTAACCGCAATGGAGCTTATGCCGGAGGAAAGTTCGGCGGTATCGGACTTACCCAGAGTTTTGCTCTGGAACTTGTTTCCGACCGGATCAAAGTCAACAGTGTCTGTCCCGGCAACTTCTTTGACGGACCTCTCTGGAGCAATCCGGAAAAGGGACTTTTTGTCCAGTATCTGAAGAGTGGCAAGGTTCCCGGAGCAAAAACTGTGGAAGATGTGAAGAAGTTCTATGAAAGCAAGATCCCCATGAACCGGGGCTGCTTCCCCAAAGACGTGGCAAAAGCCATCATCTATTCTGTGGAGCAGAAATATGAGACCGGGCAGGCGATCCCTGTTACCGGCGGACAGGTCATGCTCAAGTAACTTTCCAAGCCTCCGGAGACGGAGGCTTTTTTTATGACAGGATCCTGTTTGTTCAGTCAAGGAGGGCTTATGGCAAAAATAATACAAACACCGTTTCCCGCTTCCCATATTCTCTGTTATTGCGGAGATGTGCTTGAATTCCGTGTTGAGAGTGATACTCTGCTCAACGGGACTTTTTTCCTGCGAACCAATCTGGGCAATGGCTCTGTTATGTTGGAGGAAAGGATCCGGAAAATCGAGGAGGAGAAAGATCCGGACGGATGTGACTGGACAAATATAGAAATGGAAAAGGTGGATGACTATACCGGAAAGATCCGTCTTTTTCTGGATGAAGCCGGACATTTTGAGGCTAAATGTTTTTTTCTTACAGGCGAAGGGGAGGCGGTCTGGGCAGACGGGGATAATGTTCATATCAATGTGGAACCTTCTGTCAGCTGCTGTGCCAACAGTATCTATTGTGCATTTGTGCGTCAGTTCGGCAGAAATAAACAGCGTGCCTTCAAGGAAGAAGGGGAAGGGATCACGGAAGATCTGCTTGAAAAAATGGATGCGCAGGGCTATACCGTTATTCCCCCTTCCGGCACTTTCCGGGATCTTATCAAAGAACTTGACCATATTTTTGACCGTTTACATTGCCGTATATTGCACCTTCTTCCGGTAAATCCCACGCCCACAGTATATGGGCGGATGGGACGGTATGGCAGTCCTTATGCCGCATTGGATTTCACTGCGGTAAATCCGGAGTATGCGGAATTTGACCGTTCTGCCACTCCTCTGGATCAGTTTATGGAACTTGTGGATGCTGTTCACCGGAAAAATGGAAAATTATTTATAGATATTGCCATCAATCATACCGGCTGGGCGGCAAAACTGCATGAAAGTAATCCTCAATGGCTTGTTCGCAATAAAGATGGTTCCATTCATTCCCCGGGAGCCTGGGGGGTGACATGGGGGGATCTTACAGAGCTGGATCACTCCAGAAAGGATCTCTGGATCTATCTTGCTGATGTATTCAGGGTATGGTGTCTGCGTGGTGTGGATGGATTCCGGTGTGATGCCGGATACATGATCCCTGTGGAAGCATGGGAATATATCATTGCAAAGGTGAGGAAGGAGTTTCCTGATACGATTTTCCTTCTGGAAGGATTGGGCGGAGATCCTGCTGTAACCAATGTGCTGCTGGACAGGGCAAATATGAACTGGGCATATTCGGAACTTTTTCAGAACTATTCCCGGGAACAGATCGAAGGGTATCTCAAATATGCCTGGGGACAGAGTGCCGGTAACGGGATCATGGTACATTATGCAGAGACCCATGACAATGACCGCCTCGCCAAAGTTTCCCGGCAGTATGCTGTTTTACGTACTCTTCTGGCTGCGTTCACCTCCTCCTGCGGAGCTTTCGGTTTTACCAACGGCGTGGAATTTTTTGCAGAGGAAAAGGTGGATGTACACGATGACAGGGCTTTGAATTTCGGTGCGGAGGAAAATCAGGTGGAGCTTATCGGAAAAGTCAATACCATTCTTGCCTCCCATCCGGCTTTCCATCATAATACTGAAATATTTTTTGCCGATTCCTCCCATCCGGAAGGGATCGTATTCAGCCGCAATTCATTAAAGGGCAGACACCCTCTCATCATTGCCGCCAATCTGAATATCAATAATCCCATCCGGGTGCAATGGAATCCTACGGAAGCTGCCTTTGACGGGGAAAATGTTTTTGATCTTCTTACTTCAAAACCGGTCACTCTTGTAAGGGGAAGCGGCGGGAAACGCTCTCTTATCCTTGCCGGAGGGGAAGTAATGTGCCTTTCCCCGGTAAACAGTATTACCGGAGAGGAAAATATCCTTTTTACTGAAGAATATAAAGAATGTCTGGAAAAAAGCCGCAGAAAACGCATCCGTTTGCAGAATGCTTCCTGTATGGCAATGAAGATCCTGCATGTTCTCCGGAAGAGTCCTGTGGCAAAAGCGGATGAGGAGGGGGATATGCTTGGTGAAAGTATTTTAAGATCCCCGGAAGAATTTTTTGCAGGAGCTTCGCTTGATGCCGGAATAAAAGGACCTCTGCCTCTGGTATTATGGCATTATCCGGAAGATCACAGAAGACATGTAATGATCCCGCCGGGATATTTCCTTCTTGTGACTGCCCCCTTCCGGTTCCGGGCGAGTTTCCGCATTGACGGGAAGATCCACTCGGTTGTAAGGGGACTTGCGGCAGATGACAATAAAACCTATTTTGCTTTTCTCCCCCCGGTGGAAGGACTGGATAAAAAGAAAGAATGTGAAGCAGAACTTCTTACATCTGTTTTCTGTGATGAACGATCGGAAAGGGAAAGTTCCCCGCTTCTGTTCCTTGCTCCGGAACTTTCCGGGATACCTCTGGCATTTTCCGGAACGGAACTGCGGAAGAGTTCCATGCGGTATCTGCGGGGCAACGGAAGGGGGGCATTTGTTTTTCTCCCTCTTCTGCCGGATCGTCTGATGAGCCGTTACGATTCTCTCTACTTATCCAATCTGCATCAGGATTATCCTGTTGACCGTCATATCCTTTTGCGGCGTTTCCGTTTCTGTGCCACGGGGGCAGGGGAAAGCAGGCCTTTGACGTCCGATCATCTCACTTCTTTCCATGTGGCAAAGGACGGCAGCGGCGTATGGACATATGAATTGCCTGTGGGGAATGCTCTTTCAGTCACTCTGCTTATGAAAGTAACCGCATTGCAGAATGAAAACAGTTGTCTTGTTACGGTAAAAAGACTCTCCCACAGTGAAAAAGATCTCGGGGGCGGGGGAATAAAAGAAAATGATCATTTATCTTTTACTGCCGCAGTTGACCTGGAGGACAGAAATTATCACGGGGAAACAAAAGCCTCTCAGGGGCCGGAATTTTTCTGGCAGGGAAAGATCAACAGTTTCCCCCGGAATACCGGCTGTACCATGCTTTTTCATGCCGCAGAGGATAGAATCCTGGAAATCAGTGCTTCTTCCGGCTGTTTCCGCAGAAAAGATGAGTGGCATTACAATGTATGGCAGAAAGAGGAAAGCAGCAGGGGATTGCAGGATACTACCGATCTCTATTCCCCCGGGAGTTTCCATTTTTCCCTTGCCTGCAATGAAAGTATTTCCTTCCTTGTCCGGGAAGGAACCGGCAATTTCCCGGAACCATTTTTCCCCGTCTGGCAGGAGGAGGATTTCCTACCTGCGGAAAAGAGCATAAAAGAGATCATGGAAGACTCTCTTGCCCAGTTTATCGTCAAACGGGAAAACAATAAGACCGTCATTGCCGGATATCCCTGGTTCCTTGACTGGGGCAGGGATACTCTTATCGTTGCCCGGGGACTTCTTGCCTCTTCCCGTTTTACGGAGGATGTCAAAGCCATTATCCAGCAGTTTGCCTCCTTTGCGGAACAGGGAACGATCCCCAATATGATCTGCGGGGGAAATGCGGATAACAGGGATACAACGGATGCACCCCTCTGGCTTTTTACCTTATGTGCCGATTTTTGTAAAAAGGAAAACTCTTTTGCCTTTCTTGATACGGTTCTGCCCCGTACCGGACTATCCATCAGAAAGACTCTTGTGCAGATGGCGGAAGGTTTGCTTCAAGGGACGCCAAACGGTATCAAAGCGGATCCGGAAAGTATGCTTTTATACAGTCCGCCACATTTTACATGGATGGATACCAATTATCCTGCCGGAACCCCCAGGGAAGGGTATCCTGTGGAGATTCAGGCTCTCTGGTTTGCTGCACTGGATTTCCTTGCAGAACTTACAAAAGAGGAGCGTTGGAATATTCTTGCTCAAAAGGTGCGGTCTTCCTTCCTGAAATATTTTCCCTTGAAAAACGGGTATTTATCTGATTGCCTTCATGCTTCTGCAAATACTCCCGCTTCCGCCTCCGTTGCAGACGATCATTTGCGCTGTAATCAGCTTTATGCTGTTACTCTGGGGATCATTCCCCGGGAAGAACGGCTTCTCGCAGAAAATATCCTCCGGGCAAGTGCTTCTCTTCTTATTCCCGGCGGAATGCGTTCCCTTGCTGACAGAAGGACAGAATATCAACTCCCTGTTTATGGAAATCATGGCGGTCTTCTTAATGATCCCGCTTGCCCCTATCTGGGTAAATATGAGGGTGATGAAGATACAAAAAGAAAAGTTGCCTACCATAACGGTACCGGCTGGACTCTTCCTTTCCCCCTTTACAGTGAGGCAGCCTTCCGTATTTACGGGAAAGACGCTCTTGCTGAAGCAAAAGCCATCCTCGGCAGCAGTTCCTTCCTTTTCTCTCACGGGACATGCGTGGGGGAACTTCCGGAGATCATGGATGGAGATTATCCCCATACTCCCCGGGGGTGTCAGGCTCAGGCATGGGGAATAAGTGAACTCTTCCGGGTCTGGACTCTTCTGGAAGAAGAAAAGTAATTTTTTGCTTTACTGCATTTACACGTCTGACTCGTCCTGTCTGTACGATTTCTCACCACTATATAAAAAAGGCACACCTTTGAGGGTGTGCCTTGCATATCGGAATCTTCCGTAGGATATATTACATATCCTGACCAACTTTCCAACGGACGAATTTCTTGACAGTCATCTTGGGAGCGATCTTTCCAAGAGTGGTCTTTTCGTCGTTGAACCATGCCTGATCCATAAGGCAGACTTCCTTGAACCATTTTGCAATTTTGCCGTCGATGATTTTGGGACGGATGGCTTCAGGTTTGCTCATCACATCTTCGGAGGCAGCGAGAACATCCCGTTCCTGGGCGATGCGTTCTGCGGGAATCTCTTTGGAGGTGATGTAGAGGGGATCGTACACGGTGATGTGCATGCAGATGTCGATAAGTTTGAGGTCAGCGGGGATTTCGCCTTCCACTTCCAGCATAACACCGAGTTTACCGCCGAGGTGGAGGTAGGTTGCCAGTGTGCCGGTGGCTTCAAAACGGACAGCTCTGCGCAGCTGGATATTTTCACCGATAACAGCGATAAGGTTTACCAGATTTTCTTTTTCCAGTTCCTGAGCCTGTTCGGTCACATCGCCGTTGCCTTTGGTACCGGCGAGGACGCGGGCGGCACATTCTTTCACATAGGCCTGGAATTTGTCGTTGGAAGCAACGAAGTCAGTTTCGCTGCAAACTTCGATCATGACACCGTTGGCGCCTTCAATGATGGAGAAAACGCGACCTTCTTTCACAGTACGGTCAGAGCGTTTTTCTGCTTTGGCGATACCATGTTTGCGGAGGTAAGCGATAGCTTCTTCCATATTGCCGTTGGTTTCGGTAAGTGCTTTTTTGCAATCCATCATACCTGCGTCGGTTTTGTCACGCAGTTCTTTGACCATTGCTGCTGTAATAGCCATTGATATATTCTCCTGATTAGTAGTTTTCAGTAAGGTTGTTTTTCCGCTTATTCCGCTTTGGGAGCTTCTTCTGCTTTTTCAGCCTTTTCTGCTTTGGGAGCAGCTTTCTTTACAGCGGTCTTGCGGGGAGCTTTTTTGGCTTCTTCGCCTTCAGCGGCGGGAGCTGCTTCACCATCGGCTGCCTTTGCAGTTTTGCGGGCAGGACGTTTGGTGAGGGGGCGTTTTGCTCCGGGAGCGGTGCGGCGGCGGAGACCGGCTTCTTTGGTTTTTTCAGCGGCAGCAGCTTCAGCTTTGAGTTTTTCTTCAGCGGCTTTCTTGCCCCAGATTTCAGCGGCGTCTTTGATGGTTTCCACGAAGGTATCCATGATGACCTTGATGGATTTTACAGCGTCGTCGTTGGCGGCAACGGGATAGTCGATGAGATCGGGATTTCCGTTGGTATCAACGATAGCAACGATAGGAATATTGAGTTTGCGTGCTTCTTTCACAGCGATATCATCGTGGCAGACGTCAACGATCACGAGGATATCGGGAAGTTTTTTCATGGAAGCGATACCGTCAAGATCCTTGTGGAGCTTTTCGCTCTGACGGGAAAGAAGAGCAACTTCTTTTTTCTTGAGAGAAGTATTTTCATCGGCAACGATGGCATCGATGTCATACATCTTTTTCACAGATTTACGGATGGTGGCGTTGTTGGTGAGAAGTCCGCCCATCCAGCGTTCGGTAACGTAGTTCATGTCGGTAGCTTCGGAAGCTTCCTTGACGATCTGCTGGGCCTGGCGTTTGGTACCGACGAAAAGGATGTTGGCACCTTTGGCAACTGCACCCTGCAGGAAGTTGCAGGCATCAGCGACCTGATGAATGGTTTTGGTGATGTCGATGATGGAGATGCCGTTCTTCGCTCCGTAAACATACTCTTTCATCTTGGGGTTCCAACGTTTGGTCTGATGTCCGAAATGACATCCTGCTTCGAGAAGATCCTGTACTGTAAGTGCCATGATCAAGCCGCCTTTCTTTTTTCCGATGCTTTTACACAGACTCTTTTTTATACGGTTTTTGAGTCCGGCAAGTCACCTTTGCTGTTTGATTTTCCACACCGTCTCCCGGAGTTGGTTGATGGGAGCAGACGATACCATACCGTCACGGTGCTTCACTATGAGACATATAATATACAGCCTCTTTTGTATTTTGCAAATTTTTTTTATCTTTTTTTGTAATTTTCACTGTCCGGCAGCAGAAAATATTCTTCCGGAAGCTGTTGTTTTCCACACGGAATTGAAAAATGATAATGTTGTGCTATATTATATAAGATATTTTTTTATCATAAAAATAAATCAACTGTGGAGGCAAAATGCAGACAATCTACAACTTTTTACTGGATCTCACCAATTGGCCCCTTGCCATTGTACTGATCGCCGGCGGACTTTATTTCACTTTACGGACAGGTTTTGTCCAACTGCGGCTTCTGGAAGAAACGCTGAAAGTCGTAAGGGAAAAGCCGCAGGGAAAAGAAAATATCTCTTCTTTCGGTGCTTTGATGATCTCCACCGCCTCCAGAGTGGGGACAGGAAACATCATCGGGGTTTCTGTCGCCATCTGTGCCGGAGGACCCGGTGCAGTCTTCTGGATGTGGCTTACCGCCCTTATCGGCGGAGCTTCCGCTTTTGTGGAATCCACCCTTGCCCAGATCTATAAAAAGCGGGATGCCGCCGGACGTTGTTACGGAGGACCTTCCTTTTATATCGAAACAGCCTGCCGCAGTAAATTCCTTGCCATGATCTTTGCCCTGGCTCTCATTTTTACTTACGGTGTGGGCTACAATATGCTTGCCTCCTACAACCTGCAAAGTACCTTTGAGGTCTTTTCCTTCTACAAGCAGGGCGTGACAAGCTGGATCATCGGCGGGATCATTGCCGTCTTGTTTCTTTTCACCATTCTCGGCGGAAGCCGCAGGCTTGTGAAACTTACAGGGGGACTTGTTCCTTTTATGGGCGTCGGTTATATCCTGCTTGCTCTTACCTCTCTTGCCATCAACATCAAAGAGATCCCGGAAATGTTTGTTGTCATCTTCCGCAGTGCTTTTGATTTCAAGGCGATTTTCGGCGGATTTGCCGGTTCCGTACTGGCTCTGGGATTGAAAAGGGGATTGTATTCCAATGAAGCGGGTATCGGTTCCGCCCCCAATGCCGCCGCTTCTGCAGAGGTGAGCCATCCGGTGAAACAGGGGCTTGTACAGATGCTTTCCGTATTCATTGATACCAATATCCTCTGTACGGCAACCGCTCTCATGTGTCTTTCCTCCGGGATCCCTGCTGTTGCCGGACTGAAAGGCGCACCCTATGTGCAGATGGCTCTCAAACAGACTTTCGGCAGTGTGGGGCCTGTCTTTATTGCTGTTGCCATGATCTTTTTCGCCTTCACCACACTTCTCGGGAACTTCTACTATGTGGAAAACGGTTTTGCCTATGTTTTCGGCAGACGCCCCGGAAAGGTATCTCTTTTCATTATCCGTATCGCGGGAACTCTTCTTGTGTTTATCGGTGCCGGTCTGCAAATTGATATAGCCTGGGGAATTGCGGATATTGCCCAGTGTATTCTTGCATTCATCAATATCCCTGTGTGTGCCATTATCGGCGGAGTTGCCTATCTTGCTCTGAAAGATTATGTCCGTCAGAAAAAGGAAGGGCTTGATCCTGTATATATTGCCCGTGATAACGGCGTAAAACAGGATACTGATTACTGGAAATAACAGGAAAAACGGGAGTTCCGGAATTACTGCTCCTGTACTTTGTTACAGTATTTCCGGTCTTCCTGTTCCCGTCAGGCATGGGGTGGCGGATCGTTTTTTACTTTTCCAGAAAGATCGACCGCAATTTTTCCATCTCTCTTTTCCTGATGCCGCCTTTGAGGAAATAGTTTTCCGCAAGAGCCTGTATGGTCATCTTTTCAGCGTTTTCACCTGCAAGATCTTTCAATCCCTGCATAAAACTTTGGAAATAGGCGGTGCTGCGGTAGCGTTTGCCACGGAAACGGGAAAATACGCTGGTTGCTTCATAATCAAAAAGAAGATCTTTTTCTTCCATTCCCAGAACGGCACAGACAAGGAAAACAAAACATCCTGTCCTGTCTGCTCCGCCCAGACAATGGGTATAACAGGGAAGATTTTTTTCTTCTGTAAGCACCCGGAATGCCTTTGCGTAATTTGTCAGCTGTTCCGGAGAGAAAATATTGCCGTAGGCGCGCAATGGTATATTGAAATATCTGACCTTTTTCCGGGGGAAGACTCTTCCTCCTTCCCCATCATTGCCTCTGATATCCAGATCGCATTTGATCTTCAGGTTTTCTGTAAGAAAATCCAGTCCTTTCCGGGGGACAGGAATGTTTTTATTCAAGGCACAGCCCCGGTATAAAAGACCCTGCCGGATCTTTCTGCCGGAAATGGTAAGTTTTCCTCCGATGTCACGGACATTGGAGGCCCCTTCGATATGGACCCAGCGGGGGAAGGCTTCTTCCGTGCGGAAAAAGGAAACAGGGGAATAGCGGATTTTACCTTTTTTATCCGTGTAACCCATCCGCCAGAAATATTCTGTATCATTTTTCAGAGAGTTGACAAAGACTTTTTTACTGCCTTTTTCCGCTTTGAAAATCATTTTTTTACGGAAACCGGGATTTTCAGAAAGCTCCGCAAAAAATTTTGTTCCTTTACTTTCCTCTATATCTTTTCTGCTTAAAAGGATTTTTTCAGGAAAAGAAAAATCCAGTCCGTCAGTGGTGAGAATTTTCAGCCAGTCGTTGACAAGTTCTGCATCTTCATTGGAATCGGCTTCTTCAAAACCGCCGACTTTACCGGCGGAAAGAGCATATTTTTCAAGCAACTGCCTCTGGTCAGCCGTAAGCTGGGAAAGGATCGCCCCTTCTTCCGGAATCTGCTGTATATCCATTTTCTTTTCCTTCCATGTTACACATTAAAAAAGGACAACCGGGAAAACGGCTGTCCTTTGCAAAAATCAAATTTACAGAAAAACGTTTTCTGAATTATTCAAAATCCGCTTTGATTTCGCCGTAAATGTCTTCGGGGATCTCTTTACGCAGGTCAATGATCTTTTCACCTTTGATGGAGTTCCAGACAGCGTCGCCGATGGCGATGGAGCGCAACGCGTCGTGGGAGTCTGCAAGGATCTTGTAGCTGCGGTTGGGATCAACACCGAGGAAAATATCTTCCCTGATGACGCTGTCGCCTCCGCCGTGACCGCCTACACCATCCTGTACCCAGTGGGTTTCTTTGGAGCCGAAGATGGGGTAGTAATCCAGAGAGCGTTTACCGGTTCCGGGCATGGGGAAACTTTCATGGCCCACTCCGCCCCATTCTTCACATTCGATCCTTCCGTGGGTACCGTTGATGGCAAGGCGGTAGCCTTCCCAGGGAGTGGAGAAGTTGGCAGAATAGTTGAGGAGGACACCATTGGTGTAACGCACGTTGGCGATAAGTGTGTCGTGGATGTTGATTTCGGAATCAAAGATACAGCGGTCGGGAACATACAGATCGTGAGAGTATTTTCTTTCCACGCCCAGAAGTTCGGACATGTGGGTTTCTGTGGCAGCTGCCAGCTGATTGGTACGGGAGACCCAGCGGTTCACATAGGGGCAGTTTGCTTTTTCTTCACAGATCAGGCATCTTCTGCCGTCTTTTTTGGAGGGGTTGAAAACGCCGTTGGGACCATAGTGATTCAAGGCACCGAAAGCATGGACAGTTTCGGGAGTACCGTCGATCCACCAGTTTACAAGGTCAAAGTGGTGACTTGCTTTGTGAATGGAAAGAGACCCGGAATTTTCGCGCATACGGTTCCAGCGGTTGAAGTAGCTGGCTCCGTGACGGATGTCGATATACCAGTTGAGGTCAACATGGGTGATGCGGCCCACTTTTTTCTGGATGAGCATTTCACGCAGTTTTCTGTGGATGGGGGCATAACGGTAATTGAATGTGGCAATGACTTTGCCTTTGGATTTCTTTTCCGCCTGGATGACTTTCACCACATCTTCTGTATTGGTGCAGAGGGGCTTTTCGCAGATAACATCCAGATCGTTTTCCAGACCTTTGAGCAGGTAATCCACATGGTTGCAGTCTTTGCAGACTACAAGGAGGGCATCCGGTTTGGTTTCATTGAGCATTTTGTCAAATTCAGCGGGCAGATAGCAGGGAACGTCTTTGAGTTCAGGAAAACGTTCTTTTGCATATTCAAATCTCAACGTATCAATATCCAGAAGACCCACTACTTCCGCCACATCTTTGAAATCTTTGATGATGGCGGAAATAAACATTCCCAGAGCGCGACCGGAGATCCCGCATACTGCATATCTTTTTTTTGCCATTTTGCCTTTACTCCTGCCTGAAAGAACAGGCATTTACTGATTGTTTTTTGTTGTTTGAATTTATCCTGTCAGGGATAAAAATGTAATATTGTATATATAACAATACATCTGTAAAATGAAAAATCAAGTTATTTTCTTTTTTTTTGCCTGAGAATTGTGATTTTATTGCAGAATACGGGAATGAAAAATTTTCTCTGAAATCATTTTTTGCGGTAAAAGTTTACTGGAAAAATTTTTACTTTGTGGTATATTATGGACACAATGTTATAATATTAACAAAGTACCCCGCCGGGAGAAAAGGGTGGTAAATATGCTCAGGACACCAAAAGGATTGCGGTTGCAGATCGGCTTTTTCGGAAAACGCAATGCCGGGAAATCCTCTCTCTTCAATGCTTTTACCAATCAGAATGTCTCCATTGTTTCCCCTGTTGCCGGGACGACTGCCGATCCTGTTGAAAAGGCAATGGAACTCAAAATGCTGGGGCCTGTTCTGCTTATTGATACGGCAGGTCTGGATGATGATGCTTACCTTATTGGAGATCTGCGCCAGGAAAAAAGCCGCAGGATCCTGGACAGGGTGGATATGGCTTTTGTGATTGCTGAAGCAGATAAATGGGGGGATTTTGAGTATAATATCACCGAAGAACTCATCCGGCGGAAAGCTGTTGTTATTGCCGTACTGAATAAATGTGATATTTATACGGTACCGGAATCATTGAAGGAGGATCTTGCAAAGAAAAATATCCCCTTTGTCTGTACAAGTGCTGCAAGCGGCGATGGTACGGAACAGTTGCGGGAAAAAATTATTCAGCACGCTCCGGAAGAGTTTCTTTCCTCTCCCCGTATGGTGGGGGATATTATTGAAAAAGGCGATACGGTCCTGCTGGTGACACCCATTGATATTGAAGCCCCCAAAGGCAGATTGATCATGCCTCAGGTGCAGGCGATGCGGGATATTCTGGATGCGGATTGCTGTGTGATTGCAGTCAAGACGGATATGGTGGAAAAGACGCTGGCAAATCTGAGAACGCCGCCGGCTCTTGTTATTACCGATTCCCAGGTTTTTGCAACAGTAGCCCCGCTTATCCCTGAAAATATCCCTCTTACCTCTTTTTCCATCCTCATGGCAAGGCTTAAAGGGGATCTTGCTGTTTGTGCCGCAGGCGCAGCAAGGATCGGGAAAAAGACCCCGCTGAGAAAAGTTCTGGTTGCCGAAGGGTGTACACATAATCCCCTGCATGAAGATATTGGCAGAGTGAAGATCCCGGCAATGATCCGGAAAATAAGGGGAAAAGTGGAAGAAAGGGAACTATCACCCGATGAAATTGTCTTTACCCATGTACAGGGACATGATTATCCGGAAGAACTGTCAGAATATGATCTTATCATTCATTGCGGCGGTTGTACTTTCAATGCCGGGGAAATGCGGACAAGGATCTGGAAGGCGGAAAAGAATCATGTGCCTTTCAGCAATTACGGTATCGTGATAGCCTTCTGCACCGGGATCCTTGAGCGCACATTGAGTCCCTTTCCGGAAGCAGAGGCTTCTTACAGGGAAGCACGGGAAGAATAATATGGAAAGAGCAGGCCGGGTATGAGAGAAGAATTCACACTGCGTTTGAAAGGGGCATTGCATCAGGGTGGGTTCATGCCTTTGCTGTGGCGTCTTGTTTCCGAATGCGGTTATGTGGTTTCCGGTCATGCCTCCTATGAGGGGGAGGATGTGATCCTTGTACTGGAAGGGGAAGGGATCCATGTTATGAATTTCCTGCGTTTGCTGCCCCGGAGGATCCCGCTGGTTTACAAACTTTCCGCCCTTACGCTCACTGACCGGAAGAGAGGGGAGAGTTTTGATCTGAAGCACCGGGGGTTCCGTATCCGGAAAGCCGAATCACCTGTACCGGAATTGGTGCCGGACAGAGTTCCCTGTGAAAAGTGTAAAAATGAGCTGCATGATAAAAATTCTGCAAGGTATTTATATCCCTTTTTTGCCTGTAAAGATTGCGGTCCTTCCTATGTATTTGTCAATCGACTGCCTTTTGAACGCAATAATACCTCCCTTACGGCTTTTCCCGCCTGCAATACCTGTAAAAGTGAAATGAAAGATCCTGCGGATATCCATCATTACAATGCGCAGCTTCTCTCTTGTCCCAAATGCGGCCCGCAGCATTTTGTACTGGATCTGTACGGGGATCTCTGGGATAATGAAGAACCTTTCCTTATCGTAAGAAGGGAACTTGCTGCAGGAAAGATTCTTGCCATGCAGTCTGTTTACGGAGGATTCCGGCTGCTTGTGAATGCTCTGGATGAAGCGGCAGTAAAAAGATTCCGCAAGAAAAAGAAGTGTCCGGATATGCCGTTGGGATTGCTGTTCAAAGATATGGAAACAATAGAAAAATATTGTGCTGTATCGGAAAAAGAGAAGGAATTGCTGCTCTCCCCTGCCGGACCGGATGTTCTTTTACGCAGAAAAACGGTTCTGCCGGAGGGAACAGAAGAGCTGCCTGCCTGTATTGCTCCGGATTCTGTGCTGCTGCGGGCCGGATTGCCTTCCTCCCTTTCTGATGAATTGCTGTTTACGCCGCCGGAAGGGGAAGAATTGGAAAAGAAGATGCCGGAGGTTCTGATAAACTGTGAGGATAATTTCTTCTGTCACGCGGAGTGTCAGGATACCGATGAGATCTTCAACCGCCTTATGTCTTATACGGATCTCTTTCTCTGTCACGATATGAAAAATAATCTTGCCTGTCCCAATTCCCTTTACCGGGTGGTAAACGGCAAAGCACGGCTGTACCGCCGGGGCAGGGGACTGGTTCCTGTGCCTGTTCCCGGAACAAAAGGACTTCCTGCCCGCAGAGCGTGTGCCGCTTTCGGAACGGATGCCCGTTCCTCTGTTGCACTGGCATCCCGTACGCTGGGAATCGTGCCTTCCCAGGAGGCAGGATATATTTTCAATGAGGCCGGGGCACAGGTCCTTCCTGAAATGCTGGACGAGTTTATCAACCTTTTTGATACAGTGCCGCAGGTGGTGGCATGTGATATGAACAGTTCTCTTTTCAGTACAAAATGTGCTGTTGCTTTTGCGGAAAAATATCAGCTGCCTGTTCTTACTGTCCAGACGCATCACGCACTTGCTCTCTCCTGTATGGCGGAACACGGACTTGAAAATGCCCTTGCCTTTGTATTTACCAAGGGAAAAGGCGCACCGGACGGGACTTTCTGGGGTGCGGAGTGTCTGGAAGCCAAAGGAGATTCTTTCAGCCGCTATGCTTCTTTTGCCCCCCGTACAACTTACTGCCGTAAAAATGATTTTTCCGGCGTAAGACCTTCCAAATTGCTTCTGGAATGGTTTTTTGAAGAAAAACGGGAGGTGGATGACAGAGTTCTTGCAAGATTGAAAGTGGAACGCAATGAGGAACAGGAATGGCGGAAAAAATTCAATAACAATCCTGCTGAAGGGGAGATCACCCATTCCGCAGAATATATTTTTACAGCAGTAACCGTTCTTCTGGATCTGGCACCATCCTTCTGTACCTTCCCGGGAAGATGCCGCGGAATATTGGAAAATATAGGGGAAGAGGCGGACTGGAGCAGGGAAATACCGCAATACATCCTTGAAAAATTTGTGTTCCATCTGGAAGAAGAGGATGGATGCTGTTTTGTAAACTGGAAGGAAATGATCTTCAATCTTGCAGAAAACGGGGAGATCGCAGAAGAGGAAAAAGTTCTGTATGTAAGAGCTTTTTATCTGGCTCTTGCCGGGGCGGTTCTTGCCATGATCCGTTATGCAGCACAGTTTACCGATGAAAAAAATGTGGTGCTTTCCGGAGATGTTTTCATTGACGGCGTGCTTTCCCGTCTGTGCAAAGAAAAACTGGAAGCAGATTCCTTTACCGTTTATCAGCATGAACATACCTCTCCGGATGCCTCTTCTGTCTGTATCGGACAGGCATACGCCGCCCTTCTGACATAAAAATTTTTCTTCCTGTGTGGAAAAGGATCTGCTTCCACTTGCAAGAATGGGGATAATGGTGTATATTACAGCATCGTACTGATATTATATAAAGACACAGCAGTATTACTGCTGACGAACCAGTGGAAGAAAAACGGTAAAAAATATGGATGACGAAAAGAAAAAAAATACTCTTCCGGAAATGCAGGATAATGACGATGAATATGGAAAGAATCAGGATGATTCTCTGCTTTCCCCGGAAAAAATGTATAATGAAGATGTGATCAAATCTCTCGAATCGTTGGAACATATCC